>DASROV010000291.1:0-2505 GCA_035646755.1 Trueperaceae bacterium
CGCCACCGAGTTACCGGTGGCCCCGAGCGAGCGGTCTTTCATGGCCGAGCCGGCGATGTTGCCGCCGATTGCGCCCGCCACCAGTTGGATGATCAAGGGTAGCCAAGTCTCCATGTGACGACCTCTTCCTGCCGAGGTTCGCTTGACGCCTCGCCAAACGTCCCCCTCGGCCCCACCATTTTAGCACTTTGTGAGAGGTAAATGTGGACGATGTGAATGAACCTCGTGGCTCTGGGACGTGAGTCAGTTGGCACGACGCCCAAACCAGCTCGCGCTAGGTCGTCCTTGGTTTCTTCGCGGTGGCTGCAACTTTGGCCGCTTTGACCAGTGCGGTGATGCGCTCGTCGAACTGGAACAGTCCGAGGAGCTCGCGCTCGACCGCTGACTCGAAGTCAGGGTGGTCAGGATTGAGCAGGTAGTTGTAGCTCGCAGGCGCGACGGCCGAGGGAACGCGAAGCGCGACGCTGCGGCGTGACAGCACCCACTCGTCACCGAATGCGCGCGTCCCTTCGGCGTCATTGAGGTCGGTACCTTGGCCCGTGAGAGCGGGCACGGCGTCTGTAACCGCGTGTTGGTCCAGGCGGCAGAGGTAGAGGTGGTACCCGTTGAGGTTCCGGTACGACTGCCAGGCGTTGAGTATCTCGAGAGCGGCGAGAGCGGGGTGTTCGGCGGTGTAGACGAGTACCACGCCCTCGCTGTTCCAGCGGGCTTGTACGCCGCCCGGCCGGAACGCTCTAGTCGTCGAGTCGGTGAATGCGAGGCGATAACTGTGGATCGGTGAGTTCAGAGGAAGGCGCCGTCTTCGAGTGCGGTGACCATGCTCGACAGGCGTTGTCGGCCCAGGCTTGAGCTGAGGAGGTCGAGGGGGCGCCTGCCGTCGAGGTGCAGGTTTGGCCGGCCGAACCATTCGGAGGCAGAGGCGTTCCCGCCGCTCATGGAGGACACGCGCGCGTAGAGCTTCAGGGCCGCGCCCGCGCGATCGAGGATCTCGACGTCCATCTCGGGCCTGCGGCTGACCTTGCTGCTGGTAATGCCGAGCACGAGGTAAGTATCACGCTTGGTGGTGTCGAACAATTCAGCCATGCGCTCGACGACCACGGTGAGGCTCTTCTCACCTGTCGTCTGGCGGTCGATGACGGCCTTCTCGACGGCCCGGGTTCGAGCGCCGAGGACATCTTGGAACAGGGCGTCTTCCGCTCGGGCCAGGGTCATTGTCATGGCAATATACCATGTTGCAACTGCAGCCTATGTGCCGCGCGGAAACGGCCCGGCGACCACTCCGGTCGCCGGGCCCAGCCGTCCAGAACGGGCCTTGCCGAACCCTTACTCGGTAGCCGCCTCGAACACGCTCGCGTCGACAGCGTCCTCGTAAGCGACCGGCTCGGCGAGCAGGCCGACCTGGACAAGCAGGTCGACAGAGCGCTCGAAGCCCTCCTGGTCGAGGGCGCCGACGACCGTGTCGGGGGTCGGCTTGACCAGCTTGGCGACTTCGGCCATCTGCCAGGTCTGGTGGATGAGCGGGCTCTGGGTGCTGCCGGAGCCGGCACAGGTATCGCCGCAGTGGGCGAGCACGATCTGCACTGCCTCTTCCTGGTTCGCTACGGCGTACTCCCAGCCGCGGATGCTCGCGCGCAGGAAGCGCTCGGCAACCTCGGCGCCGGAGACGCCCGAGCCCTTGAAGTCCTCGCTGGCGAGTATCTCGGGCCGGGTGAAGATGTTGTCCTCGAGAAGGTCGGCGCCGATATCGGCGGGCACGAGGATGTTGAGCGTCTCGAGCGGGTAGCCGAGCCCGACGATCTGGTCGAGCTCGTTGTAGGTCATCGCGCTGGCGACGTCGACCTCGTTCGGGAACACCAGCGAGGGGTCGAAGGCGTACACGACCGCGTCGACGTCGGGGTCGGTCTCGGTCGGATCGAGGTTGGAGGTGAGGTCGGCGGCGGCGAACACGGCGTCGGCCGCGAACTCGTTGCCGAAGCCCCAGACGCCCACCTTGGTACCGGCCAGGTCGGCGATGGTCTCGATGCCCGAGTCGGCGAGCGCGACCATGCGGTAGCCGGACTCCTGGAACATCTGCGCGATGGTCACCACGTCGAGGCCCTGTTCACGCTGCGCGAGCATGTTGGCTACCCAATCGGTGCCGAAATCGGCGTTTCCTGAGCCCACCTGCACCGTCGGGTTGACGTTGCCGCCATCGAGGATCGTGACGTCGAGGCCCTCCTCGGCGTAGAAGCCCTTGTCCTGCGCGACGAAGTAGCCAGCGAACTGAGCCTGGGGGAACCACTTCGATTGGAAGTTGATCTCGATAAGGTCCTGGGCGCTGGCGAAACCTACCGTCAACATCACCAACACGACGCTTGTACGGAGCAGACGCTTCATGTACTTACCTCCCGTGAGCTGTGTCTTCTGCGGTCATTCTGCCACGAACCCACGTCACGAGCCGCGTGACGACGGGTGCCAGGCCGTCAGCCAGCGCTCGAGCAGCAGGATGACCCAGTAGAGCAGCAT
>DASROV010000292.1:0-9684 GCA_035646755.1 Trueperaceae bacterium
GGCCAGGAGCTTACGCTCACGCTCAGGGCCATTTCAGGCGAACCCGGCTACTACACTGGCGACTTCATCCCCACGGTTTCGGGCAACTACGACGTGAGGCTCAGCGGCTTCATCGGCGAGGTCAGCGTCAACGAGCTCTTCGACGCGATCTCACATGCCGATCCAGCCGTGCTCGACCCTGAGACCATCAAGGTTCCGTGAGACGCCTCTTCCCTGCGGGCCGAGGCGCACCGCTAACCTCCGGCATGCGACCCGACACGCCCCCTTCGCCGCGGCGACCGGCCGCCAGCGCGCGCGCCTGGTTGCTGGCCGCGCTGCTCCTCGGCGCCTTCAGCCTCGCCTCGGCCCACGCCGCGCTCGACACGTCGGATCCGGCCGCCGACGCCGTCGTCGATACGCCGCCCAGCCAGGTGACACTGACGTTCTCCGAACCCCTGGAGGTGGCCTTCTCACTCTTCGGCGTCCACCGGCTCGACGCCCAGCTGGACATGGACGAGGAAGACGCGGCCCAGCAGCTCAACGGCCTGGCCGCGCCGCGAGTAAAGGCCTGGCTGGACTCACCCGACGAGGACGGCTCGTTGGTGCCGCTAACTGTCGAACCGGCCAGCGGAGCCTCCGCCGAGGTCACCTTGGTCTTCGAGGAAGCACTGGCGCCGGGCCACTACGTCGTCGTATGGCGAGTGCTATCGGCCGACACGCACCCCGTCGAAGACTTCTTCACCTTCACCGTGCTTGACTGAGCACAGGCTGCGCGCCTAGGGCGCCCGCCACAGCGCTTGGCTTGCTCCCCGGGCGCGCTGTCGAACGTGCCATCATGCGCCGATGACCGCGCGCCCGTCAGTCCTCCTGTTGCGGCTGAGTTCGGGCCAACAGGAGGCAGTGCGCTGGATCGCCATCGGGACGATGGTCGTCGACCACATCGGCGCGGTGCTGATGACGCCAGACGAGGCGCTACCGCTGCGCGCCATCGGTCGCGTGGCCTGGCCGCTCTTCGCGTTCCTGCTGGCCTATAACGTCGCCGTCCGTGAAGTCGACCCGGTCCGCTACCTGCGGCCCCTGCTTTTCTGGGGCGCGCTCGCGCAGCTACCGCACTACCTCGCGTTCGACCGCTTCGTCATCTCCATACTCGGCACGCTGTTCCTGGCGGCCGCGGCGTTGAGCCTGCTCGCGCACCGCGAGCGCCTCGAGCAGCGCTCGCCCCTGTTGGTCCCCGGCCTGCTTGTCGTCATCCTGCTCGGCTCCACTCAGGTCGAGTACGGGCCGGTCGGCGTCGGGCTGGTGCTCGCCTTCTGGTGGGCCCTGCGCGAGGGCGCGCCACTCGGCTGGCTGGCGGCGGTACTCGCGACCGCGCTCGCCAACCAGCCTTGGCCGATCTGGCCCTTCGCCTTGATCGCCTTGCCACTACCGTTCGTGGCCGCCAAGCTGCCGCTCTCGCTGCCCCGCAGCGGGCGCCTCCCGTGGTTGTTCTATCCCGCGCACCTGGCGCTGCTGGCTGGGCTCGACCGGGTCATGTAGCTCAGCTCGCCGCCGCCCGCCGTTTCTCGCTTCATCGTCGCGCCGCCCGCCGCCCCCAAGAGCCGTTCGGCCCGCCATCGCTCCACTCGTCTCACCGTCGCGCGCTCACTCAAGGCGGCGGCCGCGCGGCCAGGCCAGCGTGAGCCCGCATAGCACGACGGCGGCCACGAAGACGACCGTGAACACATCGTGTAGCCCACCGGCTAGCATGCCGCCGAGCGCCGCCTCGACGTGCGCGGGCAGATCGGTGACGGCCTGGACGGGTTCAGCGGCCGCGGCCGCCGGCTCCATGATGCGCTCGATGGTGCCAACACTTACCTCACCGGCGAGGTCGGAGCGGGCGATGCGGCGGGTGAGCGAGGCGTTAAGCACGCCGCCGAGGAGGGCCGCGCCGACCGAGTTGCCGAGCAGGCGCATGAGCATGTTGCCGGCAGTGGCCGTGGCCCGACGCTCCCAGGTGACCGTCGACTGGATCGACACTATCGAGGAGGTGTTGACGAAGCCCATGGCCACACCGATGCCGAACGACGAAGCCGCGACCCACCAGGGGCCAAGCTCCGGACGCAGCGCAAGGTATAGCCCGCCGCCGACTAGCGCGGCCAAGCCGCCCAGCCTGGCGGTGTTGGCCGGACCGAGTGGGATAAGCAGCCGTCCGGCGGTCGAGGACGCCAGCGGCCAGCCGAGCGACATCGTCGTGAGCGCGAAGCCCGCCACCAGCGGCGCGTAACCCATAACTCCCTGCACGTACGGCGGCGCGTAAGTGATGACCCCGATCATGACGACGCCCGCGACGAATGCGCTGAGGTTCGCGAACAGGATTAGCCGGTCACGCCATAGGTCAAGTGGCAGGATGGCGCCGGGCACGGTAAGCAGGCGCCGAGCGAGCCAACTCATGGCCACCACCACGAACGCTACGCCGGCCCACCTTTGGAGCGGGGCCAGCCCCGCTCCCAGGTTGAGCAGTAGCATCAACCCGCTGATGGCCACGAGCAGCAATACCGCCCCACCGAGGTCGATGCGTGTCGAGCGGCGCTCCACGCTCTCGCTTAGGAAGCGCGAGAGGCCGAAGACGGCGACGATGCCGAAGGGGACGCTGAACCAGAACACCCAGGCCCAGTCGACGTTGGCGACGATGAGGCCGCCGATCAACGGGCCGAGGACCGAAGAGACGCCCCATACGCTGGCGAGGTAGGCCTGGACGCGGCCGCGCTCACGCACCGTGTAAAGGTCCCCTGCCAGGGTTACGACCATGGTGTTGATGCCGGCCGCGCCGATGCCCTGGACGAAACGGAAGGCGATGAGCTGCTGCATCGACCCGGCGAAGCCGCAGGCTATGGAGGCAAGCAGGAACAGCCCGATGCTAAGCAGCAGCACGGGTTTGCGGCCGATGGCGTCGGCCAGACTACCGGTGATGGGCGTGAACACGGCCTGGGTGAGCAGGAAGGCGGAGAACACCCAGCTGTAAAGCTGGAAGCCGCCAAGCGACGAGACGATGCTAGGCATCGCGGTCGCCACGATCGTGCCCTCGATCGAGCCGAGGGCCATGGTTATCATCAAGAACGCCAGGACCACCGGGCGCCTGTCAGTCTTCCCGGCCCGGTCGCCCATCGCAGTGTTTTGGTCAGCAGTGTCTTGGTCAGCGGTCGGCGCCTGCGTCACAACGGCAGCAACCATACGCCTCAAGGCGGCTTGTTGAACCCGTCAGCCGCCGGCGCCACGAGGCTCACCACGGTCTCGGCGACCGCTCGCAGCCACTTGCTCCTGATGGCCGGGGTGCTGTCGCGAACGGGCGTGAACGCCAGCCTCTCTACCCGCGCGACGCCGGCTGGGCCGAGCACCACGTCACGCCAGAAGCGCGTGACCGGGTCGCCGAACGCTGCCCTCTCCACCTCGAGCGAGGAGTTACCGGTCGTGATCACCAAGGCAGACTTGGCCGACAAAAGCCCGGTGACCTTGCCAAGGTCGTCGATCGCGAACGCGACGTCCTCCCTCACTACCCGGTCGACCCAGCCCTTTAGCACCGCGGGAACCTGAAAGAACCACACCGGGTGCACTATCACCAGCGCGTCGGCGAGTAGTAGGTCGTGGGCGTAGCTCGCGGTGAGGTCGTCGGCGAAGTCGGGGGCGGCGAGCTCCCTGGCCTTCAGCCGGGGGTCGAAGCCGTCGCTATACAGATCGTGCAGCATCGTGGTGACCCCGCGCTCCTCGGCGGCGAGAGCGGCGGTTCGCGCGAGGGCGGCGTTGAGGCTGTCGGCGCTGGGGTGAGCGAGGACCACCAGCACCGTGGGGCCGGGCCTGGTAACCGCGCTCAAGGCGACGACTCGCCCGCTGTGCCCAACTCGCTCTCGAGCCCGGCCAGCAACGCCGTAAGGGCGGCGTCGGCTGTCGGCCGCGCCCCGATGCGCTCGATCACCCAGGCGGAGACGCGGTTGGCCCAACGAGCCGCGTCGGAGGGCGAGGCACCGTGCCAACGCGCCGCTAAGAACGCCCCGGCGAAGGCGTCGCCGGCTCCCGTTGCGTCCACCAGGCGCCCCTTGGCGGGCGGCACGAGCACACCGGCCCCGCCGGCACCTGGCTCGAGCACACCGGCCCCGCCGGCACCAGGCTCGAGCACGTAGGCGCCATCGGCGTCAAGCTTGAGGGCGATGACGGCGCCAGGGTAGCGCTCGGCCAACCCCGCCGCAACGCGCTCGTGCTCCACCTCGCCGGTGAGCACCTCGCCCTCCTCGGCGTTTGGAAAGAGGATGTCGAGGCCGAGGTCGGTGGTCATCGCCAAGAAGTTCTCGGCGCCCAACTCCTGGATCATCTGGAAGGAGCCGGGGTCGAGCGACAACGTACCGCCGGCCTCCTTGACGATTCCAGCTGCCCGCCTCACGGCCGCCCGCGGAGGATCGCCGAAGAACGACCAGGCGCTGAGGTGCAGATGTCGCGCCCGGCGCAGCAACGAGACCGGCAACTCCGAAGGCAACAGGTAGTGGTCGGCGCCCTTCCCGGAGATCATCGAGCGCTGACCCTCGTGGTCGATCCACACCGCCACCGAACCGGTGAGGTGGGCCTCGCTGTGCACCCACACGGCTCCGACCCCTTCGCTCGCGAGCTCCTGCTCGGCAAGGGAGCCGAACCTGTCGTAGCCGATCTTGCCGACGAAGCGTGTGGGCAGCCCGCAGCGGTGCGCCCACACGGCAGTGTTGGCGGCGCTGCCGCCCGGCGCCAACTGGACCTCACCGAAGATGTCGCCGCCCGCAAGTAGCTCGGTGTTGGCGCGGATGAGCACGTCCCAGGCGTAGTCGCCGACCACCACCAGCGGCAGCGGTCGCCGTCGGGCGCGCTCGATCGCAGCGGCCGCTGCCGGCCGCGCGGCCGCTGCCGAGCGCGTGGCCGCCTCGGCCGCCGCCTCGGTCTCGGCCTCAGCCCTCCTCGTTACGGCAGGACTTCCAGTTCGGCTTGGAGGTCGGTGGTAGCTCTTGGCCCTTCGTGATCGATGTAGACGTTGATCTCGCTGCGCACCCCGAACGTCGGCAGGTAGACCCCTGGCTCGATGGTGAACCCCAAGCCAACTCGCAACAGCCGCGTGTCGGCCGTCTCGAAGTCGTCGAGGTGGGCCGCCAGGCCGTGCGCGGCATCGACCCCGAGGCTGTGGCCGGTGCGGTGGGTGAACGACGCTGCGTAGCCGGCCTCGTCGAGAACGCTCCTAGCGACGCGGTCGACCTCGCCGCCCGTCGGTGCCCGTCCCGCGGCGAAAGCCTCGGCCACATGCCTGAAGGCCGCGTCGCGGGCCGCGGTGACGGCCGCGAAGGCGCGCACCACCTCCCGCGCGGGGGGACCATAAACGCCCATCCAGGTGATGTCGGCGTACGGCGCGCGGGCCTGCGGCACCTTGCACCACAGATCGACGAGGACGACGTCGCCCCGCTTCAGGTTGGCGTCGCGGGCGCCAGGGAGCGGGGAGTAGTGAGGGTCGCCGGCGTGAGCCCCGAAGCTGACGGTCGCCGGATGGTCGAAGATGAAGCCGCCCGCCTCGAAGGTGTCGGCGATAAGCCGTTGGACCTGCGTTTCGCGCACCTCCTGACCGGCGCGCAGTCGCTCGGTGATGAACGCGAACGCGGCGTCCTTGGCCAGCAAGACCGCCTCCGCCGCCGAGAGGTGCTGGTCGAGTTGCGTCTGGCTCCAGAGCTCAAGGGTCTGGGCGACCTCCGCGGAGCTGACCACCTCTACCCCATGGCTCCTCACGCGTTCGAGGGTCCCGGCGTCTACTGTGCCGACGTACGGGTTGTCGCCACCCGGCGAGTACTCCATCGCCACGCGTGCACAGCCCTCGAGTAGCGCGCCAAGGGCGGCGTCGAGGCTCTGCCTGCTGCTGTAGCTCTTTACCTCGACGCCCAGATCGGGCTTGAGCGTGCCGACCTCGATGGCGTGCACCAACAGCGTCGGCACCCCCCGCGCCGGGATCTTGAGGAACACCCGCCGCGAAGCGATGTTCCCCTCTAGCAGCGGGCCAAGAACGGGCCTGGCGACCGGGTTGCTGCCGCGAAAGTCGTAGATCAACCAAGCGTCGAGGCCGGCCGACGAAAGCTCGGCCTGCACCGCTGTCAAGTCGTCCATGGCGCGATACTAACCGAGCCTTGGCCGCCTTCGGCGTTACACTCGCCAACGTCCGTCGTAGCTGACGGGCGTGGGAGGAAAGCTTGCGACCGATCGACATCGAGGCCGTCCAGAACGAGATCGACAGGCGCTGCTGTCACGAGGTCTACCTTCACCTCGAGACCACGACCGGCTCGTACACCTTGCTCGGGCCCGAGAAGCGACCGCCGGTGATCGCCTTCGCCCGCAACGTAAGCGTCAACTACGATCATGGCAAGGTCACGGGCAACGGACCGTACCGCGTCGGCCTCAAGCTGCCCGACGGCTGGGTCTACGCCGACGGCCTTACGCACTTCCTCGTCAACGAACGCCAGGAGCTGCTCCTCGCCGGCCTCGACGGCGACGGCCAGCTCACCATCGCCCTACAGCTCTCGGCGACGCCGTTCCGGGAAGCCTGAGGTGAGCTGATGCCGAACGCGGTCGACGTAGACCAGACGACCCAAGCCTTCGTGCCGCAGGAGCAGGAAGCGCTGTTGGTGGTCCTGCCGCATCCCGACGACGAGTCGTTCTCGTCGGGCGGCACGCTCTCGCTGTGCGCGGACGCCGGCGTCCCGGCAACCTACCTTTGCGGCACCTACGGGGACATGGGCAGGCGGATGGGGAACCCACCGGTGGCCAACCGCGAGTCGTTGCGCGATGTCCGTGTCGTCGAGATGCGGGCAGCCGCCGAGGTGCTCGGCATCGCGGTGGAGTTCCTCGGCCTGCGCGACAAGTGCGTCGAGTTCGAAGACGCCGACGACCTGGCTGCGCGCATCGCCTCTTACGTCACGACGAAGAAGGCCAGCACGGTCATAACCTTCTACCCCGGCTTCGGCGTCCATCCCGACCATGACGCCATCGGCCATGCGACCGTGTTAGCCGTGCGCTCCTTGCCGCCCAGGGAGCGACCGCTGCTGCTCGGCGTTGCGGTCACCGGCGCCGATGCCGCGCGGGCCGGGCTCGACGGCGCCAAGCTGGGCGAGCCCGAGGTTACCGTCGACATAAGCGCGGTCTACAAACGCAAGATCGCGGCGCTCAAGGCCCACAACTCGCAGACCGCGACGATGTTCGCCCAGTGGGTGAACGTCTGGGATCCCGAGACGCTCGAGGAACTGCCCGGCGCACCTGAGCCCGACGCCCAGACGATCGCGTGGCGCGACCGGCTCACCAAGCGCGAGCGCTTCTACGTGCTCGATCCAGACGCTAGGACCTTGCGCGAGTGAGCGCAGGAAGCGCTCACTCGCGGTTCGCGTCGTCGGGGTTCGTGTCGTCCTCGAGCGTGTCGTCCTGGATCATGTCGATCCGGTCCGCGTCGATTTGGCTCGCCCCGTTCCGGGTCGAATGACCACGACCCGTCTCATCGAGGCCCGAGTCCTCTGGCCGCGCCGCTGAACGAGGGGGCTGGCGGCCACCAAGGTCGATGGCCCCTGACCGCACCAACAGCCAGCCGCCGACGGCGATGAGCAGCACGGGCATGAGCCAGCTGCCCGAGGTAGTGAACGACATCAGGCTCACTACCGCTAGCGCGCCGGCCGGCCAGATCGCCCACGGCTGCGGCTCGACCCGCAGGCGGGTGAGGGCGAAGAACGTAGCGGCCAGGCCGAAGAGGAACAGCCAGCCGGCGGATGCGCCCATGAAGCTCTCGAGGAAGGCCACGGCGCCGAGCGACGCCAATGTGCCTGCCGGGATCATCGCCCACCAACGTCGCTCGTCGAGCTTCCAGTACATCGCGAACGCGAGGCCGAGCGAGGCGAGGAACGTCGCGCCGCCGATGGCCCCAGGCAGGATCGAAGCGAGCGCCAGACCGGCGAGCGGGAAGGCTGCCAGGCGCCAGGCGGTGTTGCCACGGCGCACCCCCTGGGTGTAAGCGTAGTAGGCAAGCGCGCCGAACAGCACGGCGCCGACGAGGCCTCCGATGAACCTGAACACGCCGGTCAAGCCGAGCAGCGCGAGCACGCCGACACCGATGAGAATCGCGCCGGTCAGCTGCTTGTCGTTGGAACCTAGATCGAACCTTCGATTGGACATGTTGCCCTCCTTCTTCGTGGTTTCAAGGGTATGGCCTCCGCCCCGCCCGGCGTATCCTCCGTCGGCACATGCTCAACGCCGACACTAAGAGCTACTCCAGACTCATCCGAAAGTGGGAGGCGAGCCGGCGGCCAGGGCGGCTACCCTGAAACCGAGGAAGGTGGCTTTACACGCGTGATCCGCATCCTGCTCGTCGATGACCACACGGTCGTGCGCAAGGGCCTGAAGCTGGCGTTCGGCCTCGAGAACGACTTCGAGATCGTGGGCGAGGCCGAGAACGGTCGCCAAGCGATCGACGCCGTTGCCGAACTGCGGCCCGACGTCGTGGTGATGGACCTCCTAATGCCAGTGATGAACGGGGTGGAAGCCACCCGCGAGATCCGCAGGCTGCACCCCGAGGTAGAGGTTGTCGCGCTCACCTCGGTCCTTGAAGACCGCATGGTCGTCGACGTCATCGAGGCCGGTGCGGCCGGCTACATGCTCAAGGAGTCGCGACCTGACGACCTCTTCGAGGCGGTGAGGGCGGCCTCTCGCGGCGAGGTGCGCCTCGACCCGCGCGCGCAGCAGCGCCTGGTGCGCGAGGTGAGGGCGCCGCAACTGCGCGAGCCGTTGACCGAGCGCGAGATCGAGGTGCTCGCCCACGTCGCCAAGGGGCGCACGAACAAGGGCATCGCCCAGCATCTCGACGTCACCGAGGCGACGGTGAAATCGCACGTATCCAACCTGCTCGCGAAGCTTGGCCTCAAGAGCCGCACCCAGGCCGCTCTCTACGCCATGCGCGAGGGGCTGGTCGGGCGTGACGAGTGAGCCTGACAGCGAGCTGAGCACGGCAAGCCACAGTGGCGGCGACAGCGGCGAGAGGGTCGGCGTACCGTGGATCCACCGCATCTCCACCCGGCTCACCTTGCTGCTTCTCGCGGTCGTCGCGGTGTTGGCGGTCGCCATGGGCGTGCTGTTGTGGCGCGCGCTCGCCGCCATCGTCAGGTTACGCACCGGCGTGGACCTCGACGCCGGCCTCGACGGTCTGGGCGGCGCCTTGGGCGGCCAGGTGGCGCTCGACGAGGGGGCCGCTGCGGCCATCCTGCGCAGTACGCTCGTCAACCTCGCGGTCGTCGTGGCGATCACGCTGCTGGCCGCCACCGCCTTCTCCCGGTCACTGCTTGCCGAGCCCATAGGCCGCCTGAGAGAGGCGACTCGCGCCCTGGCGGCCGGCGACCGCGCGGTCCGTACCCGTTCGACCGACGAGTCTGAGCTGGGCGAGCTGGCACGTTCGTTCGACTCCATGGCCCTCGCGCTGCAGAGCGCCCAGGACCGCTTGGAGGCCCGCGTGGCGGCTCGTACCGCCGAGCTGCGGGCGTTGCTCGAGCTCTCGAACACCGTCGCCCTCACCACCGAGCTCAAGCCCCAGCTCGAGGCCGTGCTAGCCCGCATGGTCGACACCGGAGCCGCCGTCGCTGCGGAGGTCCTCGAGCTCGAGGCCAACGGCCGGCTCACCACCGTCGCCAGCCTCGGGACGGTGCC
>DASROV010000293.1:0-4339 GCA_035646755.1 Trueperaceae bacterium
GTCGCGCTGGCGGCCGCCACCGGCAAGCTGCGGCCACTCCCTGGCGATTGCGGCGACGAGTACCGCAAGCCCCCTTACCTGACCGCCGCCGGCGACCTCAGCCACCACCTCGACGACCTGCCTGCCCCGTTCGCGGTCGTCGAGGTGGTGGCTGAGGTCGCCGGAGGCGGTCAGGTAAGGGGGCTTGCGGTACTCGTCGCCGCAATCGCCAGGGAGTGGCCGCAGCTTGCCGGTGGCGGCCGCCAGCGCGACGCGGTCTTCGTCGTCGAGCCGCAGGTCGAAAAGGCGCAGGGTGTCGT
This sequence comes from Trueperaceae bacterium, assembly GCA_035646755.1. Classification (GTDB taxonomy): domain Bacteria; phylum Deinococcota; class Deinococci; order Deinococcales; family Trueperaceae; genus DASRWD01. The sequence goes on from DASROV010000293.1 coordinate 300, forward strand.
CGATGTGCTCGCTCTCGCCCAGCCGCGCGCCGATTATCACCGCGCCGACGCCGGGTGTATCAAGCACCGCGCGGGAGGCGACGTTGGCCAGCGACACGCCGTGCTTGGCCGCGATCTCGGCCATGGACGCGAGCAGGCCCTGGTAGGTCTCCCAGCCACCCACCTGAGCGATGAAACGCCGGTACTTGTTAACCGACCAGGTGGTGCTGGCGTCATCCCACGCCGGCTCGGGGCGACCTTGCCAGCGCTCGGTGAGCAGGCCGCCTGCCACGGTCCCGTAGGCCAGCAGCTTCACGCCGCGCTGACGGCACAACTCGGTCATGCCCTGCGCGGCCCGGCGGTCGAGCAGCGAGAAGCTTACTTGGTTGGAGACGATGGGCACCCCGCTGGCCAGCGCCAGGTTCAGGTGGGCGGTGTCGACGTTGGTGAGGCCGATGGCCCCAATCAGCCCCTCGCTGCGGAGGTCGGCCAGGTGGAAAAGCGCGTCGAGCCAGGCGGGGTCGTCGTAGGTCCAGGTGTGGAACTGCAGCAGCTCGAGGCGGTCGGTCTGGAGTCTGGTGCGAGCGAGGTCGACAGCGGCGACGACGTCGGCGCGCGACACCGGCCCCGGCTTCGGCACCCACTTGGTGAACGTCTCGGCCGGCGCCCGCTCGCCCCTGGTGGCGCGGTAGTGGCCGGCGATGAGCTCGGCCGAGCCGTAATGGTCGGCCATGTCGAAGGTGGTGAGGCCGGTCGAGACGTAATTTGCCATCGCCGCCGCGCCGAGTTCTGCGTCGACGACCGAGCCGCTTCGCTCCATGTCGGCGATCTGCCACAGCCCGGTGATGACGCGCGAGGCGCTGAGGCCGGGCTCCAGCTCGACGCGTTCAGGCATCGTACGAACCCGAGGTCGCCTTGCCCCCATGCCCGGTCCAGTCGGTGTGGAAGAACTCGCCGCGCGGGGCGTCGACGCGCTCGTAGGTGTGGGCGCCGAAGTAATCGCGCTGGGCCTGCAGCAGGTTGGCGGGCAGGCGATCCTGGCGGTAGCCGTCGTAGAAGGCCAGCCCGGCCGACAGCGCCGGCGTCGGCACGCCGAACTCTATTGCCTTGGCCACAGCCCGGCGCCAGCCCGCCTGGGCCGAGGCGATCTCGCCCGCGAAGAAGGGCGCAAGCAGGAGGCTTTCGAGTTTCGGGTCGGCGGCGTAGGCGGACTTGATGTCGCCAAGGAACCGCGAGCGGATGATGCAACCGCCGCGCCATAGTTGCGCGATGCCGCCGTAGTCAAGCTGCCAGCCGAGCTCGGCGGCGGCTGTCTGCAGCAGCATGTAGCCCTGGGCGTATGAGATGATCTTGGCCGCATAAAGGGCGTCTTCCAGGGCGACGAGAAGGTCGCGTTCGTCCGGCCTTGGCGCCGTGCTAGGGCCGGCGAGCACCCGCGAGGCGGCCACCCGCTCGTCCTTGAGCGCCGAGAGGTAACGAGCGAACACTGCCTCGCTTATCAACGTGAGCGGGACGCCGCGGTCGAGCGCCTCGGTCGAGGTCCATTTGCCTGTGCCCTTCTGGCCAGCGACGTCGAGGACCTTGTCGACAAGCGGCGCGCCGTCCTCGTCCTCGAAGGCCAGGATCTCGGCGGTGATCTCGATGAGGTAGGAGTCGAGCTTGCCCTTGTCCCACCCGGCGAAGACGGCGGCTATCTCGGCCGGCTTCATGCCGAGCACGGCGCTCATCACCGCGTAGACCTCGCTGATTAGCTGCATGTCGCCGTACTCGATGCCGTTGTGCACCATCTTGACGTAGTGCCCGGCGCCGTCGCTGCCGACCCAATCGCAGCAGGGGATGCCGTCGACCTTGGCGGCGATGTCCTGGAATATCTTCTTGACGTGGGGCCAGGCTTCGATGTCTCCTCCCGGCATTATCGAGGGTCCGTGGCGGGCGCCCTCCTCGCCGCCCGAGACGCCGGCGCCGATGAAGTGAAGGCCGGCCTCCCGCAGCTCCTTGGTGCGCCTTATCGTGTCGGTGAAGTGGGAGTTGCCGCCGTCGATGATGATGTCGCCCGGTTCTAGGTGCGGGAGCAGGTCGCCGATCACCGAGTCGACTGGCGCGCCGGCTTTGACCATCAGCATCACGCGTCGAGGACGCTTGAGACTGGCTGCCACGCCGGCATAGTCGTAATGTCCGCTGATCGCGCGACCCGCTGCGGGGCCTTGCAGGAACGCGTCGGTGACCTCAGGGCTGCGGTTGTATACCGCGACCTCGTAGCCGTGGTCGCTCATGTTCAACACGAGGTTCTGCCCCATGACGGCGAGGCCTACAAGCCCGATGTCGGCCCGCGGCCCTCGGTGCTCCTGGTGCTCCTGGTGCTCCTGGTGCTCACGTTGCTCAGCGGTGTTCTCCATGGGGCAAGCGTACCCGCTTCGTGGGGAACCGGCGTTCCGCTCACGCGCTTACGCCCCTCACGCCCCAGGCCCTCACGCGGAGGGGGATGGAGCCGTCTTCGGAGCGTGGCAGGCTGTTGAAGAGGGCCTCCCGCAGCCGCTCGCGAGCGGCGGGCTCGAGGTTGGCGCAGTAGCCGGGAGCCGGCCCTGCGCCCAACGTGAACGGCCGCCAGTAGTCGTCGAAGTCGGCGAACACCGTGTCAGCCTCGAGCGCCACGCTCTCGACCGCCCCGAGCCCGCTCTGGCGCGCCAGCTCCAGCAGGGCAGGCTGCGTGCAGAACGGGAACCTCACGTCCTCGTTGAGGCTCCGCGCGGCCGGGTCGAGGCCGGTGGCCGCGCTCCAGAACTTGCGCATGAACTCGACGCTGCCGCCCGGGTAGTCCCAGACGTAGAACGCGACGAGCCCACCGGCCCGCGCCGCTCGCCGCAGCGAGGCTAGCGCCGCCAGCCGGTCAGGAACGAAGTTGAGCATCAAGCCGGAGACGGCGATGTCGACGCTGGCCGTGGGCACCGGCAGCGACTGCGCGTCGCCGACCTCGAAGCTGACGCGAGCGTCCGGCACGTTCTCGCGCGCCCGCGCCAGGAACCCCGGCGAGCGGTCGACGGCGACGACGCTGCGCGGTCGGCAACGCCGCACGATGGCCTCGGAGAGGGCCCCGGTGCCGCAGCCGACGTCAAGCCAGCGAGCGTCCGCCTGCGGACTCAACCAGTCGAGGAAGTGCGGGGCGACCCTGCGGCTCCAGCGGCCCATGTAAAGGTCGTAGCTCTCGCCCGCTTGCCAAGCGTCGTGACGGGATGACTCGCTCACCGCGCCTCCTTCGCCGTTCGCGGCCGCTGGCCGGCGATGCGGCGCCCTTTCTTTAGTCCCGGTGCCGGTGCCGAACGCCGCGCGGGCCCCATCGGACCGCCGTCGACGGACTGACGACTCTAGTATCCTGCCGGAGTATCCTGCCAGCAACGTCATGGACGCCGTCATCGACACATTCCTCAGGATCTCGGGACCCAATCCGGTCATGCAAGGGCTCGTTGGGGGCGTCTTCATCGCGATCCTCAACGTGCTAGGCGCCCTGGTAGTGCTGGTCTGGCGCAACCCTTCGCGGCGTTCGCTCGACACCGCGCTAGGCTTCGCGGCCGGCGTCATGCTCACGGCCAGCTTCACCAGCCTGATCCTGCCCGGCATCGCGGTTGGCGGTCTGTTCCCCGTCGTCGTCGGCATCGTGCTTGGCGTCGTGGTGCTCGACAGGGCGGACACCTGGGCGCCCCACGTGCACGTCCTGGTGACGGGCAAGGTGCGCGGTGACGCGGCTCAGGAGGCGGGCACCGAGGACTCGCAGCGAAGCCGCCTTTCGGCCGTGCTGCTGTTCATCGTCGCGATAACCCTTCACAACGTGCCGGAGGGCCTTGCCGTCGGCGTCGGGTTCGGTGCCGGCGAAGTGCGCGAGGCCTTCACGCTGATGTTGGCCATCGGCATCCAGAACATCCCCGAGGGCCTGGCGGTCTCGGTCGCCGCACGCAACGCCGGCATGGGTGGGACCTGGTACGCGGCGTTCACCGGCCTCCGGGCGGGGGCGTTCGAGATTCCCGCGGCGCTGCTCGGCGCCTGGTTGGTGAGCGCCGTCGAGCCGC
>DASROV010000294.1:0-11169 GCA_035646755.1 Trueperaceae bacterium
CGATAGAACACCATGCCGCGGCTGTGAGAAGAGCGGCGGTTGAAGCGAAACACGAACTCATTGAGGTAGCCGGGCAGGTGCGTGTTCTGCGCAGATCCCTGATGTGTGCCGAGAAGCCAGCGTTTGGTGAGGGAGGCAACACGGTGCACGGCTGGCAACAAGGTGTTCGGCTCCTCCCCGCGGGCTTTCACGGCTCGCTGGCTGTGCCGTGCGTGAACGTAGCCGTGCTTCTCAATCCCCAGGTACCCTCGCCAACCGTCGGTGATGATCGTCGCGCCCGGCTCGACGTGATCCCGGATGAAGGCGTGCAGCGAAGTTGCGGACGCGTCGGCTACCGGCGCCATGCGGCAGCGCCCGATCCCTTTCGGTTCACGAATCTCCACAGCGACAGCCGTAAGGACCTTCTTGCCTTTGGCTCGGCCGGGCACGCCCGCTTCCTCGCCACCGATGAACGTCTCATCGACCTTGACCCTTCCGGCCAATCGGTCACGGCCGGGACGCACCAGGATCGAGCGTAGCCGGTGCAGCATCGCCCACGCAGTTTGGTACGAGCCGATGGCGAGGACTCGCTTAAGGTGCATGGCCGATACGCCATCCTTCGCGGTGGCGAACAACCAACAAGCTGTGAACCACACCGTCAGCGGCGTTCGGGTCCGATCGAAGATGGTGCCTGCCGTCACCGAAGTCCGTGAATCGCAGGCCGCACACCGGAAGCGCCCATCAGCCATTCGCCACCCGACATGGTGCCCGCAGTCCGGACAGACGAATCCATCAGGCCACCGAAGCCACGCCAGGTAGTCGAGGCAGTCAGACTCCGTCGAGAACCAGGCATGGAAATCACCCATCGACCCCGGAAAGTGCGTGCCGGCGCGAGGATTGCGCATGGAACAACACTACTTCTACGCCGGTTAAATGGATACCCCGGTCACTTCATATTGACTGCGCGAACTGCGGAACGAGGGTCATGATGCCGACGTCTGAACTATTCACGCGCGAACCCTGCTCGCGCATCACTTTTCGCGACGGGTCCGGTCATACCGGCACGATGAAGCAGGCGGGCGCGGATCGGGCCGCGGACCCGAGCGCGCTCGCCAAGGCGACGCTGAAGAACATCAAGGGCGAGGCCAGCCTCAAGAACAACCCGCTCGACGTGCTGCAGAGGGGCAGCACCGTCGTCCTGCGCGGCGCTGTCGACTCGCAGGCCGAGTTCGAGAAGGCCAAGGCACTCGCGCTCAGCGTCGATGGGGTCACCGGCGTCGACGACAGCGGCCTGCAGGTTATCGCCAACGCCTCGGAGCTCAACGTCACCGATGCCGACGGCGACATCGTCTACACCGTGAAGTCAGGCGACACGCTGTCGCACATCGCGCTGAAGTACTACGGCGATGCCGGCCGCGGCAGTTACATGAAGATCGCGGAAGCCAACTCGATAAGCGATCCGGACAAGATCCGGGTTGGTCAGCAGCTGAAGATCCCCGGTACTACGAAGGGACCGGACGCCGTCCTGGCCTAACGGGCGTCAGGCGACCTGCGCAACGCTCCTGACGGCCGCAGCCACCTTCTCGGCCAGGACGCGCACCTGCGCCTCGTCGCGGCCCTCGACCATCACCCTCACCAGCGGTTCCGTGCCGCTAGGGCGTAGGTACACGCGGCCGTCGGCGCCCAGTTCGGCCTCGGCGGCGCTTACCTCGGCGGCGACGGCCGGGTCTTGCGCGACGACGTCACGCTGGGCCGCCGGCACCTCGACGTTGAGAAGGAGCTGAGGGTAGACGGGGATGTCGTCCATCCACTGCTCGAGGCTCTTGTTCGACTGGCGCACGGCCGAGAGCACCTGCAAGGCGGTGAGGATGCCGTCGCCGGTCGGGGCCTTGTCGAGGAACAGCACATGCCCCGACTGCTCGCCGCCCAGGCGTAACCCCTCGCGCCTTAGCTCCTCGAACACGTAGCGGTCACCTACCTGCACCCGCCTCACACTGATCCCGCGCTCGGCGAGGAAGCGTTCCATGCCGAGGTTGCTCATCTGCGTGGCGACGATCTCCTTCTCGCCCCGCGCGACCGCGCAGATAGCGAGCATGTGGTCGCCGCTTACCAGCCGGCCGCGGCGGTCGATGAGCAGCACGCGGTCGGCGTCGCCGTCGAAGGTTATGCCCACGTCGAAGCCGCCGTCGAGCACCTTGCGGGTGATGGCGTCGGGCGCGGTCGAACCGCACGAGACGTTGATGTTCTCGCCGTCCGGCGCGGCGTGGATGACGTCGAGCCTGGCGCCGAGCTTGCCGAACACCTGAGGGGCGATGAGGTGGCCGGCCCCGTTGGCGCAGTCGAGTACCACCTTCATGCCGTCGAGGTACGGCGCGCTCTTCAGCAGGTGCGCCGTGTACGTCGAGGCGTCGTTGCCGCTGTTGCCGTCGCGGGGCAGCCGCCTGAAGCCGCCGACCTGGCTGCCGGTCACCTGCGACAGACCCGAGTCGCCGTTGCCGTCGCCGTGCCGCTGTATCAGCTCCTCGAGCTTGGCCTCCTGCTCGTCGGGCAGCTTCTCGCCTTGGTGGTTGAACAGCTTGATGCCGTTGTCGGCGAACGGGTTGTGGCTGGCCGAGACGACGATGCCGGCGTCGGCGTCGAGCTCGCGGGTGAGATAGGAGACGGCCGGTGTCGGCACCACGCCGAGCCAGGTTACGTCGGCGCCGCGGGAGGCCAGGCCGGCCGCTAGCGCGTGGGCCAGCATGGGCCCCGAACGCCTGGTGTCCATGCCGATGACGACGTGCGGGTGCCCGCCGCCCTCGCGCCGCACCAGTTCGGCGGTGGCGACGCCAAGGTGAAGGGCGAATGTGGCGGTCATGGGGTGTTCACCCGCGACGCCTCTAACGCCGTCGGTACCGAAGTACAGCCGTTGCGACATGGCGCTGATGATACCGGCTGGCGGCCGCCACGCCGTGTGTGATTGCGCCACTCGCCACGACTTGGCTCCGTGTCGGGCCAGGGGTGATAGCCTCGGCTCTCATGACGATGATGGGACTTAACGTCGAGGCGGTCGAGGCGCGCGCCTACACCGACGACTTCCGCGTGTTCGGGCTCGTTCATGTAAGGCGCGGCACCTCGATCTCCCGCTTCCTCAACCAGCGCGACCGCATGTACCTGCCCATGACCCGCTGCATGGTCTACCGCGAAGGGTACGAGTACCCTCCGGCCGAGGGCGCGCTGCTCTATCAGACGGAGTTCGCGGCGCTTCCTAAGTCACGGCTGCTGTGGTTGGTCGGCGGCCTGCCTGACGCGCCGGGTGACCGCGGCCAGCGCGAGCCGCGTCAGGTCTGCGTGATGTACCCCGCCTACGTTCTCACCGGGACCTTGATGCTGCCGCCGCGGGTGCGGATGACCGATCACCTCACGGCGGTATACGGCGACAAGCCGTTCGTCGAGCTTGGCGACGTCAACGTCTGCAAGCCCCGCTCCGGCGTCAAAATGGAGCAGTTCGAGGTCGTCGAGCGCCACGCGTTGGCGACTGTGAACGTCGCGCTCGCCGGGGGACTATTCGACGTCGCCAACCCGGTCGGCCGTAACTTCAGGATCGAGGAGAACTGAGGCCGGTACAGCGCGGATCACGCTAGCGAGTTGCGCCGCTCGATCGGAGCTTCGTTGTGAAAGAGATTCGGGTCTTCGCGGGAACTGCCGGCCGTGAGTTCGCTGAGAAGTTGTGTGGGCACCTCGGAGCTCCGCTGAGCCCCTCACGGATCCAGCGGTTCGCCAACGATTGCCTGGAGGCTCAGCTCCTCGAGAACTGTCGCGAGCGCGACGTGTTCCTGGTCCAGCCGATCGTGAAACCCGTGCAAGAGAACCTCATGGAGTTGCTCCTGATGATCGATGCCGCGCGCGGCGCCTCGGCAGCCCGCGTCACGGCCGTGATGCCTCACTTCGCGTACGCGCGGTCGGATAAGAAAGACGCGCCGCGCATCTCCATCGGGGGACGCCTGGTCGCCGACCTGCTCCTGGCGGCGGGAACCAACCGGGTGCTCACGATGACGCTTCACGCCCCTCAAGTCCATGCGTTCTTCCGGGTGCCGACCGATCAGCTTCACGCCTTGCGTGAACTGGCCGCCCACTTCGAGGGTAACGATCTCGCTCGCACCACCGTGGTGTCTCCAGACCTCGGTAACGCCAAGTCGGCCAGCAGGTTCGCTCGGATGCTCGGTACGCCCGTTGCGGCAGGTGCGAAGGAGCGCTTCGATGACGACAGGGTGGTCATCACTTCGATCATCGGCGACGTCGAAGGACGCGACGTCATCGTATTGGACGACGAGGTCGCGAACGGCAGCACCATCATCGAGGTACTGGCGAAGCTGAGAGCTGCCGGTGCGGGTACCGTCAGGGTCGCCTGCACCCACGGGATCTTCTCGAACGACGCGGTCGATCGCATCTTTGCTCACGACGAGGTAAAGGAGATCGTTACGACCGACACGGTGCCGCAGGAGGCCCGCTCCCACGACCGGTTCACGGTCCTCTCCGTCACACAGGCTTTCGCTGAGGCTGTCTCGCGAATCCACTCCGGCGAATCGGTGAGCGCGCTGTTCGAGGGCGGCTAGGCGCTCACACGTTCCAGCCGCCGGCCACTTCAAGCGTGACGCCGGTGACGTAGGCGGCCCCGGGCGACACTAGGTATTTGACAGCCGCCGCCAGCTCGTCGAGCCGGCCAAGCCGCCCCATCGGGATCTCCTTCAGCGGCTGGCTGACGCTGTTCTCCATGACGCCGGGGCTGACGACGTTGACGGTGACACCGTTGTCAGCCTCGACCATGGCGAGCGCCTTGGAGAAGAGAATGACGCCGGTCTTGGCGATGCCGTAGGCGACTATCGATGGCCTGGCCTTAAGTTGCTCGGCCCCGGCGTAGCCGATGTTGACGATGCGCCCGCCGCCCGGGGCCGAGCGCAGGTAGGGCAATGCTTGCTGGCAGGTGTAGAAGGTCGCGTCGAGGTTGCTGGCGAACATCTCGTGCCAGCTCTCGCTCGTCAGCTCGTCTAGCGGCCCCTGATGGTAGTTGCCGACGTTATTGACGAGCACGTCGAGACGACCGAACGACCTGTGGGCTTCGTCGACCAGAGCCCTCGCCTCCGCCTCGACAGTCACGTCGGCACGTAGCAGCGCGGCGTTAGCGCCGGCGGCACGGGCCCGCTCCTGCACCGTACGCGCCTCTTGCTCGCTGCTGCGGTAGTGGACCGCGACGTCGTATCCGGAAGCCGCGAGCCCCAGGAGGATCGCTCGACCTACCCCTTTGGCCGAGCCCGTGACCAGTGCGGCCGGTCGACCCTCACTCATCCTCGACCGCCTGGCTGGTCATGCGCAGGAGCGGCGCGTCGCCGGTACGACCTGACACGGAGTAGTTGCACGACCACAACGTACACGCCCTGCAGCAGCACGAGGTAGACGTACGCGAAGGGGATGCCGACGAGCAGGCACACGCCGAGCACGACGTACTGGCTGCTCAGGCCGAGGTTCACCAGTGACGCGGTCGAGAACAGGTTCGACCAGGCGCGTCGTTCGGTGGTAAGCGCGGTGCGGTAGTCGCGCGTGCTGGCGAGCGCGAAGAGGCGCGCGTCGAGGGCCGCGATGGCGGCGTCCTGCGGCGCGAACAGCGCCTGGTAGAGCCCCCTGAACAGGCGCAGCGCTGGCGACTCTGCGGCGGCGCCGTTTGCGGCTGTCGGCGATTCCGGGGCGGCGCCGGGCGCGGCTGTCGGTGATCCCGCGGCGGCGTTAGGCGCGGCATCGGGAAGAGGGGCCGGCGCGGGTGGCGACGCCTTCGCCCGGTCCTCCCGGTGGGCCTGCCGGTAGAGCCTCTCAGCGTTGAAGTCGTACGACAGGACGACGGTGAGCACGACCAGGGCCAGAACGGCGAGTGGCGGTGGACCGTGCTGGGCAAGGGCCATGAACAGCGCGATGTTGACGACGAAGTCGAGGCCGGTGTCGAGGTAACGACCCAGCTCGGTGACGCGGTTGGTGGCCCGCGCCAGGCCCCCGTCCATGTTGTCGAGCAGCGTCTTCAGTTGCAGCAGCACGGCGGCAGCGAACCAGGCGGACGCGCTCGAGCCGGCCACCAGGACGGCTGCCAGCAGGCCGATGAGCGCGTGCGAGACCACCACCTGCCACCGCTCGACCCTGGTGCGCGCGAGCAGCTCGACACCTCGCGACGCGAGTGGCTGGATTAGTAGCATCACCAGCTCGTGGCGCGGCCGCGCCTTGATCGCCGCCCGGGCGACCTCGGGTGCTTCAGACGCCCTCCGAGACGGCATGCGCAGAATCTATCAGGCGCGGTGGGGCCCGGATGGGGCCAGGCGAGACGCGAAGTTTTGGTCACCGCGGCGGCGGCGGCGTCGTTATCATGCGTGGCCAAGGGCCGAGGGGAGGCACTGTGGATCCGAAGTTCAAGCTGATCAGCTCCAACGTGCACGAGCTTTTCGAGCAGCGACTCGACGACTTCATCACCTCACTGAGCCGTGACGACGTGGTGGTCGACGTCAAGTTCGCGACCGCGGCGTACGGCAGCGGGGTCGAGTACAGCGCGCTCATCCACTACCAGACGACCTCGGAGTGGGACCACTGATGCAGGGGCAGGGGCCACACGTAGCTTGTCGCGCCGCCGCGCGCGGTGAGCCCGTGCTCGTCGCCGGGCGACCGAGTTAGACTCTCGCGGTATGGCGACCACACTCGTATTGGTCGTGGACGACGAACCGGCCATGTTGAAGGTGAGCGAGATGACGCTCATCCAGGCCGGTTACAGCGTGCTCACCATGGACGACCCCCTCGACGCGCTCGAGGAACTCAAGGAGGGTTTGCGCCCTGACGTCATCGTCTCCGACGTGTCGATGCCGCAGCTCGACGGCTTCGAGTTCTACAACCGCACGCGCTCGATAAGCGAGCTAAGGGCGGTGCCGTTCATCTTCCTCACGGCGCTGGAGGACCGCGGCTCGATGCGCAAGGGCATGACGCTAGGGGCCGACGACTACCTCACCAAGCCGGTGCAGAAAGACGAGCTGCTCGCCGCGGTAAGCGTGAGGCTGAGGCGCATCGAGGAGCTGCGCACACCGCTAGTGGGCGTCGTCAGCGCACGCGCTTTCGGCCACCCGATCATCTCGCGGCAAGGCGAGCGACTCGACTGGGACTCGCTCAAAGCCCTCGAACTGCTCTTCTACCTGCTCGAGCACCGCAGCGGTGTCACCACCTTCGAGGTGGCCGAGGCCCTCTGGCCCGGCAAGACCGAGGCCAAGGCCTCGAGCAGCTTCCACACCACGCTCTACCGGTTGCGCAAGGTGATGGGCGGGGAGCTGGTCGAGTCGGCCAACCGGAGGTACTACCTTCAGGACAGCTTCAGCATCGATTACGACGTCGACACGTACCGCAAACTGGCGGTCACAGCCCGCGAGAGCCGGCAGCTTCGTGACCACATCGCGGCAGCGCAGGTTTACAACGGGCACTTCCTCGTCGGCATCGAGTCGGATTGGGTGGAGAACATCCGCCAGAACCTGCAGTCCGAGCAACTTTCGCTCCTGCAGAACGCCGCTGACCTCGCCTTGCAGGACGGCGACCTTACACGCGCGACCTCGATCTATCAGAAGATGACCGAGCACGAGCCGTTCAGTGAGATCGCCTGGGAGGGCTTGGCCGACGCTTGGGAGAAGCGCGGCGAGAGGACCAAGGCCGACAACGCGCGCGAGCGCTTCGAGAAGTTGATGCTCGACGGTTGAAGCGAGCTCACTGAAGCTCTACCCGGCAGCGCGTAACCGAAGGAGAACGATAATGTTTAGCGTCGACCTTAGTGGCAAGAAGGGCCTCGTCATGGGCGTGGCCAACCAGCGCTCCCTCGGCTGGGCCATCGCCCAACCGCTGGCTCAGGCCGGCGCTCGACTGGCGTTCAGTTACCAGGGCGAGCGGCTACTACCAACGCTCGAGAACCTGACCGAGGGGATGAACGATCCGCTGCTCATCGAGGCCGACGTCGGCAAGGACGCCGACCTCGACCGCCTCTTCGAGCAGCTCGGAGCCGAGTTCGGCCAGCTCGATTACCTCGTGCATTCGATAGCCTTCGCGCCGGCGACGACGTTCGAGAGGCCCTTCGTCGAGACCGCACGCGCCGACTGGGTGACCGCCATGGACGTCTCGGCGTACTCGCTCGTCGCCTCTGCCCGCCGTGCGGCGCCGCTGATGAGCGAGGGCGGCAGCATGGTCACGCTCACCTATCTGGCGGCCGAGCGCGTGGTGCCGCACTACAACATGATGGGGGTCGCCAAGGCCGCCCTCGAGGCCAGCGTGCGCTACCTCGCCTACGACCTCGGCCCCCAGGGCATAAGGGTCAACGCGGTCAGCGCCGGGGCCATCCGCACAATCGCCGCCCGCTCGATAAGTGGGTTCGGCGATCTGTATACCCAAGCGGGCGAGATGTCGATGCTAAAGCGTAATATCACCCACGATGAGGTAGGCGGCATCGGCTTCGCGCTGCTTACCGACACGTTCGGCGGTGGCATCACCGGTGAGATCGTCTACGTCGACGCCGGCTTCCATGCCATCGGACTGTTCCTCAAACCGGTCGAACACGGCTAGAACGGAGTTTCACGATGAGTAGCGATGCTGGGGGCCAGGACGGGGCGTCAGGGCGGCAGGTCGGCACCAAGCTGGTGAAGACGGGTTTCGCCGAGATGTTCAAGGGCGGCGTGATCATGGACGTCGTCACGGCCGATCAGGCGCGCATCGCCGAGCAGGCGGGCGCGGTCTCGGTGATGGCGCTCGAGCGCGTCCCGGCCGACATCCGCTCGCAGGGCGGGGTAGCGCGGATGTCCGACCCCGGCATGATCGAGGAGATCATCGCCGCGGTCGACATCCCGGTGATGGCCAAGGTGCGCATCGGCCACTTCGTCGAGGCGCAGATCTTGCAGTCGCTCGGCGTCGACTTCGTCGACGAGTCAGAGGTGCTGACGCCGGCCGACGAGGCTTACCACATCGACAAGCACGCCTTCACCGTCCCGTTCGTGTGCGGCGCCACCAACATCGGCGAGGCGCTCAGGCGCATCGGCGAGGGCGCGGCGATGATCCGCACCAAGGGCGAGGCCGGCACCGGCAACGTCGTCGAGGCCGTTAGGCACGCCCGCTCGGTGATCGGCGAGATCCGGGCGCTGCAGGCTATGGCCAGCGAGCAGCTGATGAGCTACGCCAAGGACCACGGCGCCCCGTACGACCTGGTGCGCTACGTGCACGACCACGGCAAGCTGCCCGTCGTCAACTTCGCCGCCGGCGGCATAGCCACTCCCGCTGACGCCGCGCTGATGATGCAGCTTGGCGTCGAGGGTGTCTTCGTCGGCTCGGGGATCTTCAAGGCGGCAGCGAGCGAGACCGACGAGTCCAAGCGGCACCGCGCCTGGGCCAAACGCGCCGAGGCCATCGTCAAGGCCGTCACCCACTACGACGATCCCGCGATCCTGGCCGAGGTCTCCAAGGGCCTTGGCGAGGCGATGGTGGGCATCAACCTCGACACCTTGAGCGAGCAGGACCTCCTGGCGAACCGCGGTTGGTGACCCGCGGTTGGTGACTCGCGGTTCGTGACCCGCGGTTCGTGACCCGCGGTAGATGACCGCGCCGACATGGCGATTACCGACCGGGTGATGCCGCAGTGATGCAGCAGCCTTCTGGCAACCCAGCCGGCGTGCCGCGGGTGGGCGTGCTGGCGTTGCAAGGCGCCTTCCGTGAGCATCGCGCCGTGTTCGAGCGGCTAGGTGCCGAGGTCGTCGAGGTCAGGCTGCCACGCCACCTCGACGGTCTCGACGGGGTGGTGATACCGGGCGGTGAGTCGAGCACCATCGTCAAGCTGATGGCCGCCTACGGCCTCGACCTCGCCCTGCGCGAGTTCCACCGGCGCGGTGGCTCGTTATGGGGCACCTGCGCCGGCACCATCGTCTTGGCGACCGACATCGTCGGCAAGCCCGACCAACCCCGCCTCGGGCTGCTCGACATCAGCGTCGCGCGCAACGACTACGGCAGGCAGGTCGCCTCGTTCGAGACGCAGCTCGACATCAGCGGCGTCGCCGGCCCGGTGCGCGCGGTGTTCATCCGCGCTCCCCGCATTTTGTCGGTCGGGTCCGGGGTCGAGGTGCTCGCCAGCTGGCGCGGCGACCCGGTGATGGTCGCCGGCGAGCGGCTGCTCGGCACGGTCTTCCACCCCGAGCTCAGCGAGGACGACAGCGTGCACGCGTCGTTCCTCGCGTCGCTCGGATACCCTCGGGTACCCTCTAACTGAGGCGAAGGGAGCCACGCCGTGACCAACCTCTACCACCTACCTACCGGCGACAAGGCGCCCGACCTCGTCAACGCGGTGATCGAGGTCCCGCTCGGCAGCTCGAACAAGTACGAGTACGACGCCGAGCTGGGGGTGTTCAGGCTCGACCGCGTGCTCTACAGCCCCATGCACTATCCCGGCGATTACGGCTTCATCCCCAGTACCTACGCCGAGGACGACGACCCGCTCGACGTGCTGGTGCTGATGAACCGGCCGAGCTTCCCCGGCGCGGTGCTGCGCTCACGGCCGCTCGGCTTCCTCGAGATGAGCGATGAGAAGGGGCGCGACCAGAAGATCCTCGCGGTGCCGGTCGACGACCCGCGCTACGACGGTAACCGCCATCTCGACAGCATCTCGCGCCACCGCCTGCGGGAGATCGAGCACTTCTTCCGCATCTACAAGGAGCTCGAGGGCAAGACCACCGTGGTCGAGGACTGGCACGGGATGGACGACACTCACGCGCTCATCAGGCGGTCGATGGCCAGCTACGGCGAGCGCTACCCACTGGGTGGCGACGGTCCGGGTTGACTGCGGCGCGGGTATACTCGGGCGATGAGCTCATCCTGTACCGGCAGCGGCGCCCAAAGGCGCTGGCGCGGCTCGTGGCGATGGCGAAGCTGATCTCGAGGCCCACCTCGAAGTTGACCTCGAAGCAGACCTCGATAACAGCCGCCAAGAACCGTGACGTCGTGACGGCCCGCCGGTACTGACCGGCGCTTCGTCGCAGCCGAGTCAGGAACCGGAGTTACAGAATGAGTAAGGCCACCGCCCCACGGGGGCGCCTAAGACCCGTCTACCGCGAGTTGCTTGCCGATCTGGAAACGCCGCTTACGGCCTACCTCAAGGTCGCCGGCCACCCGTCG
>DASROV010000295.1:0-7406 GCA_035646755.1 Trueperaceae bacterium
GGACTCGGCATCCGCGCCCGTGAGCAGCTCCAAGAAGTTCTGGCTGAGCAACTGTCCGCCCGATTGGTGGTTCAAGAGCGCTTGGGCCTGCCCGCTGGCTACGATTTGGATGCCGTGCAGGTCCGCGCGATCGAGGAGGCCGAAAACGTTGCGGACGACTTGAGGAAGTCGTGGTCGCTCGGCTCTGACCCCATCGCGAACGTGACGGATACCCTCGAGCGACGACGAGTACACGTGATTGACATTTCCAGTCCACCCACGAAGTTCCACGGGATCTCTGCCTATGCGGTCGACGGGAGCGGTGGCAGGATAGGGGCAGCGGTCGCGTACAGTGACGGCACTTCTGGTGAGCGGCAGCGCCTTACGTTGGTTCACGAACTTGGGCACTTGGCTTTGGATGTGGCAGCGAGTGTAGATGAAGAACGAGCTGCCTACCGGTTCGGAGGTGCCTTGCTAATGCCGGCACCAGCGATGTTCGAGGCGCTGGGTCGGCGACGGAAGAACGTACGGCTTGATGAGTTGCGCCTTCTGAAAAGACACTTCGGTGTAAGTATGCAGGCACTGGCAGTACGGGCTGCAGATCTTGGCATCATCGACGGCTCGCTCAAGAAGAAGATCTTCATGGCCTTCAGTCGGCTGGGCTGGCGCAAGGCAGAGCCGGATGCGCTGCCTTTGGAGCAACCCACGTTGTGGCGACAGCTGGTCTCGCGAGCTCTAGCCGAGGGAGTACTTGGGTCCGACGCGGCCCACCGGTGGGGGTACGTGGAGGACGAAGTGGGGGATGCGAGCGAACTGAAGCCTGAAAGGGACGCGAGAACGCTGCTAACGTTGCCGGAAGACCAGCGCAGCGAGATTCTTCGGTCGCAAGCTGAAAACGCACAGGATCTCTATGCTCCGGGCTCCGAGCTGATCGAATGGACCGAGCGATTCGTGGAAGACGACATCGGTGTCCGTAGCTGATCCCCGTCGGGGCGAGCTCTGGTACATAGACTTGGACCCCACGAAAGGTCAAGAACTCAAGAAAGAGCGGCCCGCTGTAGTGGTAAGCGCCGATGCTTTAGGAATACTTTCCTTGAAGCTAATCGTCCCGCTGACAGGATGGAATTCAAGATACGAGGATAAGCTCTGGCTAGTAAGAATCGACGTGTCGAACCGGAACGGATTGGCCAAACCTTCTGCGGCGGACACCCTCCAGACACGATCAGTAGACAAGCAACGCTTCACCAGAAAGCTGGGGATGCTCGAAGATGAGGCGTTAGAGCGCATAGTCGCCGCCTTGGCCGTCCTTGTCGAAGCGCGGTGATGGCCAGGTCGGGGCCCGAAGCTCCAGGAAGTGAGGCTTTCAGGATGGGGCTGGGCTACTGCCTGCCAGGAGACTTCGGCTTGGCGAGGGCCTTTTTGTAGGCTGGTGTGCAAGGAGGCGCACATGGCCACCAACCTGGCACTCGATCCCGAGCTGTTGGAACGTGCCCTCGAAGTCAGCGGTGAGCGCACCGTGAAGGCGGCCGTGACCCGTGCCCTGCAGGAGTTCATCGCCCGCCGCGAGCAGGCCCGCATCTTCGATCTCATGGGCACCCTGGAGTGGGACGAGTCCTTCGACTACAAGGCTGAACGCTCGCGACCACGCGCGATGACCACATCGCCGCTGCCGGCTTGAGGAACGTCTGCCGCCGGGCCGGTGTGCAACTGGGCACCATCGACGCCCTCATCGCTCAGCTATGCATCACCCACGGGCTCACCCTGCTCAGCACGGACAAGGACTTCGTTCATGCTGCGCGGCACAGCGACTTGAATGTCTGGTCACCGCCGGGCCTCGCACGTCGTGGCTAAGCTGATCCGGTCGTCCTCATCGTGGCAGGGGCAGTAGTTTGGATGACTTTGGGGTTGGGAGCTAAGGACTCCGGAACCATACGTTCACGCAGGCATACTTGTTCACGATACATGAACGCATGCTAAACTGTGAACATGGAGCGGCCGGACAACCTTAATCTTGGTGCTCTGCGGGCGCTGCCTGGGCTGGAGGTCACGTTCGAAGAACCACGTAATTACGGCGAGTCGAGTGTCGACACCATTTTACGGGTGACGAGCCAGGCTGGTAGATCTCGATATCTACTCGAGGTCAAATCCAACGTGACGACGGCCAGCCTTGGCCTTGTCCTATCACAGCTCGAACGACAACGTAGCGAGTTCGCTCTTAGGCCCTTGTTGGCGGCACCCTACCTAACGCCCGGTGTCACTGAACGACTCTTGCATCACGGGATCGAGTTCGTGGACGACGCGGGTAACGTTCACCTGAACGGGCCAGCAGCGTACGTTTTGATACTGGGTAGGAAGCCGGAGAACTTGCCCCGTTCGGGCGCCCTGTCGACCGCTGACTTGCGTTTGATCTTCGCCCTCTTGGCACGTCCGGAACTGCGCGCCGCTAGTTACCGTGTGCTCAATGCATATACCGGTGTGTCTCTCGGCAAGATCAGCGGCACGATCAAGAAGCTCGAGATCGCCAAGTATGTTGCGAGGGCGCCAAGCGGAAGCTTGCTTCTACGCGAACCAAAGGTGCTGCTCGAGCGCTGGGATATCGGGTACCTAGAACTGCTCCGCCCCGCCCTCTCGCCAACGAAATGGCGTCGTGTCACGCCCACAAGCTTCGAAGAGATCGCTGGAGAAGCAAAGAAGGTTGAAGGCGTTCTGATCGGCGGTGAATACGTTGCCGATCTCTTGACCGGTCACCTCAAACCCGCCTCGATAGCGTTGCACGTGCCATCGGGCAGATCCAAAGCTGTTGCTGCTAGCCTCCGGCTCGTTCCTGCAGAGCCCTCTGGCGACATCGTGTTGATAGAGCGCTTCGCGCCAAAGGTCGATGCGGCGGGAACGTCAGCCTCTGGGGAACGGCTGCGGTACCGAACCGACGAGTCAGCGCATCCGATCCTCGTGCGCTCGGAGCTTCTGGCCAATGACGACGCGCGACTTCGCGAAGTGGCCGGGATCTTGCTCCGAGATGTGATCCTCCCTACCTTGGACGATGCCACGGCCTGAGATCGCCGCCTTGTCGGCGCTGCTGGGAGCGGCCGAAGCGCTAGGGCTGACCGTTCTAGTGATCGGCGCCTTCGCCCGCGAGCTGATCGTTGATGTGCCGTACGGGGGCCGACCCTACCGAGCCACTCGTGATGTCGACGCCGCGGTGCGGGTAGCGAGTTGGGAATCTTATCGAGCACTGGTAGCGGCACTTGTCGAAGAGGCGGGCTTCAGACGCATCAGTGACCACAGGGTGCAGTTCGAGGACGGTACGCCGATCGATCTACTGCCGTTCGGCGGCGTTGTAAATGCTCAAGGGAACCTGAGCTGGGACGATGCCGACAGGACTCTCTCGCTCGCAGGGCTTGAGGCCGCCGCTGACAACACGATGCTCCGGATTACAGGGCATTGACGTTGGCCGACCAGTTCGGTAACTCGCAGCAGAGAATCGGTTGGTTCGCGGCGCTCAGGGCTGGCGTTAAGGGAGAAGAGTAGGTGCACCGCTCAGATACGGCGCGGCCCGGCTGGGCCCGTACTTGTCGATGTCGCGAGCCCCTCTGAGGTCGGCCTGCTGCCGGTCGATACGCGGGTGGGCCTAAGCCTCGGCCACTTGCACGCGCTCGCGGTGGAGTGAGGTTCGCTTAGCCTTAGGTGAGGTCTCGTCGTGGCTAGTTGATGGGTCTAGGTTCCTGCCAGGTGACTTGGGCTTGGCGACGGCCCGCCGACGCGCCTAGGCGCCGGGCCCCGGAGTCACAACCCCTCATCCAACTCCGAGTCGATCCATCCGACGTAATTCTCGGCCAGCGACCTGGCTGCCGCCTCGGAACTCGCGAGCCAGCGGAGCTGGGCGAGCTGCAACTTGAAGCCGTAATCGTCGTCGTCGGGGAAGCGATGTAGCAACGAGGTCATCCACCAGGAGAAGTGCTGCGCTCGCCAAACTTTGCGCAAGCAGTCGCGCGAGTAGCGCGATAAACGCTCGTCTCGCCCCTCCCGGTACTGTTCGGTCAAGCCCTTGGCCAGCAACCGAACATCGGCCACAGCGAGGTTGAGTCCCTTTGCGCCGGTGGGCGGCACTATGTGAGCCGCGTCGCCGGCTAAGAACAAGCGGCGGTACTGCATCGGTTCGACTACGAAGGAACGCATGGTGGCGATCGTCTTGTCCGTGATCGGGCCCTGGTGCACTTCCGAGGGTCCGTGAGTCTCCATGCGGAGGCTGAATGTCTCCCAGAAGCGTTCGTCGGGCCACTCTTCAATATCGTCGTGGGGGTCCACCTGCACGTAGTTCCGCGACAGCGTCGGGGAGCGCATGCTGTGCAGCGCGAAGCCGTCCTTGTGGTGAGCGTAGATGAGCTCATCCGACGCCGGGGTGGCCTCGGCCAGCACGCCCAGCCAGGCGAATGGGTAGTCACGCACGTACTCACTAAGCACGCCGTTCGGGATCGTATGTCGGCTGATGCCGTGGTAGCCATCGCAGCCTGCGACGTAGTCGCACTCCAGCCGCCGCTCCTCGCCGGCCTGTTCGAAGACGACTACCGGACGGTCCGCCTCCAGTCCTTCGATTCGCGTCGCGCGCGCCTCGAAGCGAACGTCGCCGCCATTCGCCAGGCGAAGGGCGATGAGATCCTTGACGACTTCCTGTTGGCCGTAGACGGTGATCTTGCGTCCGCCGGTGAGCCCCGGGAAGTCGATGTGATGATCGCTGCCGTCGAAGCGGAGGTAGATGCCGGCGTGCTCCAGCCCTTCGCGGTCGAGCCGGTCGGCCGCTCCGCTGGCGCGCAGGGTGTCGACCGTGCCCTGCTCGAGCACCCCTGCGCGGATGCGCTCCTCGACATAACGTCGGCTGCGCGATTCCAGCACCACCGAATCGATGCCTTCTAGCGCCAGCAGATGCGACAACAACAGCCCGGCGGGCCCGGCGCCGATGATCCCGACCTTGGTGCGCGCAGTCAGAAGAACCACCATAGGGCCGCCAGGGTGATCGCCGGGAAGGCGACGAGCAAGGCGACGCGAATCAGGTCTGAGATGAGGAAGGGCACAACGCCCCTGAAGGTCTCGATCATCGGCACGTCGGGTGCCAGCGAGTTGATGATGTAGACGTTCAACCCGACCGGGGGAGTTATGAGCCCCACCTCCACCGTGACTAGGGTGAGTATGCCGAACCAGATCGCCAGCTCTTCAGGCGGCATGCCGAAGTCCATGCCCATGATGATCGGGAAGAAGATGGGCGTGGTCAGCAGGATCATGCTCAGGCTGTCCATCACCGTGCCCAGCAGGAAGTAGAGCAACAAAATGGCGATCAGGATCACGATGGGTGCTACTTGCCAGTCGCCTATGCGGGCCGCGGCGGTTTGGGGCAGCCGGGAGAGGGCGAGGAAGATGTTGATCAGCTCGGCCCCCAGGACGATGAGGAAGATCATCCCTGTCGTCGCCGCGGTGTTAACGAGGCTCTGACGAAGCACCCTCCACGTCATCGTTCGCTTGGCGAGCGCGACCAGCAGGGTCGAAACGGCTCCCACGGCCGCCGCCTCGGTGGGGGTGAAGAAGCCGGCGTAGATGCCGCCGATGACGAGCAGGAAGATGACCAGCACGGGCCATACCCGCCACAGTTCGATGAACCGCTCCCGGTAGCCGACCCGCTCCCCCGGTTGGCTCTCACCGGGCCGTAGCCTCGCGTAGATATAGATGGCGATCATGTAGCCGAATGCCGCCAGGAAACCGGGGATGAACGCGGCGGCGAACAGTTTGGCGATGTTCTGCTCGGTGAGGATGGCGTAGAGAACCAGCACTATCGAGGGCGGGATGAGGATGCCCAAAGTGCCGCCCGCAGCGACTGAGCCGGTGGCGAGAGCTCCCGAGTAGCCGTACTTGCGCATCTCGGGCAAAGCCACCTGGGCCATGGTCGCCGCCGTTGCCAACGATGACCCAGCGATGGCGCCGAAGCCGGCGCTGCCGCCTATGGTCGCCATGGCGATCCCGCCACGGCGGTGACCGAGCCAGGTGTTTGCCGATCGGAACAGCGCCTGACTTAAGCCTGCTCGGGTGGCGAACTCGCCCATCAGCAGGAAGAGCGGGACTATCGAGAAGGTGTAGCTGGAGTACTGATCGTAGGCGAGGCTCTTGAGACCGTTGATGGCGGGGCTCCACCCGGCCAAGAAGATATAGCCGCCCAGGCCTACGGTCAGCATGGAGACACCTATGGGCACGCGGATGGCGAGCAGGATCATCATCACGAGCAGGGCGAGGAGGGCGACGGTTACGCCGCTCATGTGGGGGATTCCCTTCCTGTGATCATGCCTTCCGGGGTTCCCCGGGACCCAGTGCCTCCTCCAGGCTGCGCCACACCGAGTACAGGGCGACCACCGAGAGGAAGACCATGAAGAGCGTAGTTGGCAGGTACCCGTACCAGATGGGGATGCGTAAGAGCATGGTCGTTTGCGTGTAGGAGGCGGTCATTATCTCTCCGGTACCGACCGCCATTCTCCAGGTGAAGAGGAGGACGATTCCGCTGTAGAGCAGGTTGGCGAAAACGGCCAGCGCCGCCTTCGCGCGCGGGCTGGCTTTCAGGGTGAAGAAGTCGACAAGGACGTTGCCGCGCTTCAAGTGGGTGTAGGGGAGGAAGGAGAAGATGCCGATTGCCGTCCCCAGTTCCACCAACTCGAAGTTGCCGCGCACCGGCTCCCACCAACCCAGCAGCGGAATGCCATCGGGAAGCGCGCGGCCGATGATGCTGTAGACGGTGAGGATGCCGACCATCATGAGTACAACTCCGCCGATGACGGCCAGGGCGGTGGCTATTGGCGTGAGTACCTGCTCGATGCCGAGTCGGAGGGGTGAACCTTGGGGTGGCGGTGCGTCGGTCGTGTCCATGATTCAGGCGAAGGTTGGCGCTTCGGCGCGCAAGGAGATGTTGATCAGCGTGGGCCGGTTCGAGGCGAAGGCGCGTTCCAGGGCGACCTCGAGTTCGCTCGGCGTGGCCACGCGCGCCGCGTCGCAGCCCTGAGCTGTCGCCAGGGCGGCGAGGTCGAGGTGGCCGATGTCGTAACTGGGGCCGCCGGTCGCGCTGGTCAGCGCGGCGAAGCCTTTCATGGCCCCGTACCCGCCGTTGTTCAGGACGACGACGACGATTGGCGCGTCGCTCTCGACGGCGCTCCACAGCGCCTGCGGTGAGTACATCGCCGACCCGTCACCGATCAGGCACAAGGCAGGACGTTCGGGTCGGGCCAGCTTGATTCCTACCGAGGCGGGCAATGCCCAGCCCAGGCCGCCGCTGGCGCCCGTATAGAAGCTGTTCGCGTGGCGGATGGGCAAGTGTTCTTGCATGGCATGCCTGTGGGAGGGCGCCTCCTCGACGACGATCACGTCCTCGGGTAGCAGCTTCGAGAGCAGGTGGAGCA
>DASROV010000296.1:0-5609 GCA_035646755.1 Trueperaceae bacterium
CTTTCGCCTCGTAGAAGCGCAGCACCCAGCCATCGCCGTCCTCCGCTCGTTTGACGGTCTCCAACACGACGTTGCTTGAACCGACGCTGGCGAGACCGAACGCGGGCGCCGGCGTGTTGGCGCTAGTCTCGGCCTCGCCAATCGCCTCGGTCGGCAGGGCTCGCAGCGGTACGGCCCGCAGCGGCACGTTCAGGTCGTACGCCTGCCGCACGACATCGGCCGCGCCCCAGTCGCCAGCATGCGGCAACAGGGCGTAGGTGAACTCGTGACGGCCGCGATCGGCCTCGGGGTCAGGGCGGATCGGTGAGCGCAGCAGCGTCAGCCGCATGACGTCGTCCTTAATGTCGTGGCCGTACTTGCAGTCGTTGAGCAGCGCCACGCCGTAGTTGCCCTCCGAGAGGTCGGCCCACTTGTGCGCGGGCACCTCGAACTTCGCCCAGTCCCAACTGGTGTTCCAGTGCGTGGGCCGCTCGATGGCGCCGAAGCCAACGTCATAGGTCGCATGTCGCGCGCGTACCTGCACCGGGAACGCGACCTTGAGCAAGGTCTGCCGCTCACGCCAGTCGACCTCGGTGCGGAAGTCGATGCGGCGGCTGTCGGCCCGAAGGACGATCCGCTGCACGATCTCGGAGGCGCCGAACCCCCACCTCAAGCGCAGCACTCCCCTAACCTGGCCGCTCTCCTCCACCACCGCCTCGCGCAGCTCGGTGACCTCGCGCATCGTCTCCTGGTAGTACGGGTCGATGTCCCAGGCGTCGAATGCCAGCGGCTTGTCTTCGAAGGCCTGCAACACGTTGCCGTTGCGTCCATTAGCCAGCACTTCGCGGAGGAAAGTCTTGTCGAATAGCCGCCGCAGCTGGCCGCTGTCGTCGAGCTCGAGGCGGTAGTGACGGTTCTCGAGCGAGCGCTCCGTGACGACGACTCCCTGTTCAGCGTCCTCGCCACTTGGGTTCGCTTCCCGCGACAGCCTAAGGAACATGAAACCGAGCGAAGGCACGGTCGGAACCTGCAACAACCGCACCCGCGAACCCCTCTCACCTGTCGTTTGGGCAGGCAGCGCGGCGCCGTCCTCGCCGACAACCGCGGCGTGTTCGATGGCTTCGCTCCAGGGCAGCTCGAGCACGCCATCGCGCGGCCAGCTCAATGAGTTCAGCAGCAGCAGGCCGTCGCCATGTGAGGCCACGGGCAGCTTACCGACAGCGCTGAAGAACGCTGTCTCGGCGATCTCCTCGATGCGCCGCTGGTCGCGTTCACTGTCGACGTAAACCGGCGCGATCGACGAGCCGGGAAGCACGTCGTGGAACTGGTTGTACAGCAGCAGCTCCCAGGCTTCGGTGAGGTCGGGGTACTCCGCGCCGGTGAGGATCGCCGCCAGGCTGGCCGCCCACTCGGCGTCGTGAAGGCGGATCTCGTTGCGCCGGTTGTCACGTTTGAGGGCCGCTTGCGAGGTGTAGGTGCCGCGGTGGTACTCGAGGTAGAGCTCGCCGTCCCACACCGGTAGGTGATGTTCGGCTACCCGCTCCGCCAGCCGCTCGAAGAACGGCTCGACGTGGCCGGGGCGCACCTGCGGTAGCCCCGGAAGGTCGCGCATGACGCGGGCCGCCTCGAGCATCTCGCGCGTCGGTCCGCCGCCGCCGTCGCCCCAGCCGTAGGCCAACAGCAGCTCGTCGTTGACGTCCTTTTGGCGGTACTCGCGCCAGCTGCCGGCGACCTCGCCCGGGTTCAACTCGCCGTTGTATGTGTAGTGATGCGAGTTGCGCTCCGGCGTGGTGATGAAGTGCGCGAGCACCTCGCTGCCGTCGATGCCGCGCCATTTGAAGGTGTCGTGAGGCATGCGGTTGAACTGGTTCCAGGAGATCTTGGTGGTAGCGAAGTACGGCAGGCCGCTCTTGAGCAGGATCTGCGGCAGCACAGCCGAGTAGCCGAAGACGTCGGGCAGCCACAAGACCTTCGAGTCGACCCCGAACGTCTCGCGGATGTAGCGTTTGCCGTGCACGACCTGCCTCACCAGCGATTCCCCCGACGGCAGGTTGGTGTCAGACTCGACCCACATGCCGCCGGTGATCTCCCACTCGCCGCTGGCGATGCGCTCCTTCACCCGCGCGAAGATCTCCGGCTGGTCCTGCTCGAGCCAGCGGTAGAGCTGCGGACTTGAGTGCATGAACCGGTACTCGGGGTACTGCTCGAGCAGATGAAGGACGGTGGAGAAGGTCCGCGACGCCTTCTCCCGCGAGTGCTTCTGCCGCCATAGCCAGGCGAGGTCGATGTGCGCGTGCCCGACGGCGGTGACGATGGGCCGCCCGACCTCGCTGTCAGCCAGCGCGCCGATCCGCTCCCTGAGGAAGTCGCCTGCGCGCGCCAGCGAGGCGTAGAACTCATCACCGCCCGGCCGTAGGTTGTCGACCATGAGGAAGGCTTCGTGCAGCGGCTCGAGCAACCGCTGATGGTGCCAGTCCTCGGGCGGCAGTACGTTGAGGGTTTTGAGCACGGTGTCCGCAAGGTAGTAGAGCCGCTCGGCGCCGTCGTCGATGCTTACCAGCTCGGCGACCTTGAAGCGCCGCACCGGCGGCACACCGAGGACGCCACTCCAAGCGCGCAGAGCTAAGTGGACGCGGCCGCCCTCGTAACTCGCCGGCGGCAGCCACGCCTCTTCGTGCCAGACGTCGATGCCCTGGAGCGCCCGGCCGTTGACGTAGAGCAGCGTCTCGGCCGTCGAACCGCCGCCGTCTCGCGGCCCGACAAGGAAGCGCAAGGCGAGCTTGCGACCCCGCCACTCGTCGGGTACCTCGAGCGTCGTGCGAAACCAGGCGACCTTGTCGTAGCCGCCCCAGTTACCGCCGACCTCGAACTGTGACCATGACGAGTCGTCGAAGTCCGGCTGGTTTGCACCCTCAGGGTCTCCCTCCAGGTAGCGGAAGCTCGGGATGGCGAGTCGCTCGCGGTTGATGGCGCCTCGCAACTCGGCCACGCGGGCGGTGAGCTTCTCGAGCGGGAAGAAGCGCATCAGCTCTCGACTCTCGCGCCGCTTGCGGCGCCGCCGGCGGTGTCACCCTCGGGAAAGAACTCCTGCTCGAGCATCAGGCTCAGCGCGTGGTAGACGGGCAGATGCCGCTCCTGTACCTCGCTGACGCTGTCGAACGGCACGCGCACGCAGACGTCGCACAGCTCAGCCAGCCGACCACCGCCGGCTCCGGTAAGGCCGACGACCTTGAGTCCTGTCACTCGCGCTACCTGCGCCGCGCGCACGACGTTGAGCGAGTTGCCCGAGGTGGAGATGCCGAGCAGCACGTCGCCATGGCGCCCGTAGCCGTGTACCTGTTGGGCGAACACCATGTCGGCCGCGACGTCGTTAGCGGTGGCTGTGCCGAGTGCGGTGTGGCTGTTGAGGGCTATAGCGGGCAGCGCCCCCTGCAAGTGGTCGGCCAGGTAGGCGCCGTCTTCGGGATGCGCCTCGACAAGCGATCGCCGCAGCTGCGAACTAACCGGCCGCGGCGAGGCGAAGCCCTTCATCAGCTCGCCGACGAGATGCTCGCTGTCGGCGGCGCTACCCCCGTTGCCGCACACGAGGAGCTTGCCGCCGCTCGCGAAGCAGGCCCGCATCGCCTCGAAGGCGGTCTGCAGGTCGACGCTGCAGTTCTCAAGTTCGGGGTAGCGGTCGACCAAATTTCGGATCACTTGATGCATGCATCGACCTCCTGCAGGTGGGCGACCGCCGTTACGAGGAACTTAGGTCCGCCGAAGCTTCCTGACTTGAACACGGCGATAAGCCGCCCCGCGTCTGACCCACCGACGTCCTCCGCGTCGCCGCCAAACGCTTCACACGCCGGCACGCCCGGCGCCACCTCAGCTAGCACCCGCAAGGCGTGGACACCGAGGCGGCGACACACCGCAGCCGAGGTGTCGCCTCCGGCCACCACGAGCTTGGTAAGGCCGACGTGCTCGCGGCACAGGTCGGCGACCTGCGCCAACGCCCCGGAGACCAGGCGGCCGGTGGCGGCGCGGTCGAGGCCAAGCGCGGCACCGGCCGCCTGGGTCGAGCGCACGGCCTGGGGCCGGTTGTCGGCGTGCACCAGGACGCTGTCGCCGCGCGAGACGACCTCGGCCGCGAGCCGCGCCAACCTGGTGACCTCCTGATAAGCGCCTGCTTCGGAGAACACCGCGGTCGTGTCGAGGGTGAGTGTCCTGATGCCAGCGTCTCGCGCCCACTCGATCTGTTCGGCAGTCTGCGGCGTCAGGCTGCCGGCGACCACCAACACGCCGCTCGGGCCGCAGCTCGAGCCGTCTAGCGGCGCCACCAGCCGGGTCGCCGCCCCCGGATCCGTCGGAGCCGGCCAGGCAAGCGCGAGCTCTTCGACGACAGCCGAAGCGCCACACGACACCCGCACGTCAGCAGCGACGAGGGCCGCGGCGATCGTGGCCAGCGCCGCCTGGTCGACGACGTCGAGGATGAGGTACCCTCCGCGTTCGCGTTCGGCGGCGATCGCTGCCGTGAGCGCCACTTCCCCGCCGGCGACGACCTCGTGTCCGATCGAGGAGACTCGGCGCTGGGTCTGCGCGCTCAAGATGTCGACCAGCCGCGACTGCGTCATGGGGTGTACCGGGTCGTGCCTGAACGGAGAGTCCTCGAGGCGCACGCCGTTAACGTAGTGCACGCCGTCGACTGTGGTTCGACCGTTCTTCGGGAAGCCGAGCACCACCACCGCGAACTCCGCGCCGAGCGCGTCGAGCATCGCGTCGAACTCCGGCCCCACGTTGCCGCGGAACACCGAGCAGGTCTTGTTGTGGAAGCGTTCACAGCCGGCGGCCCGTAACGCCTTGGTGGCCTCGAACACCTTGGCGTAGGCGGTCTCGGTGTCGTTGAGGCGAGAGTCGGTGTCGAGCACGCACACCGCGCCGTGGCGACCGCCGTGGAAGCTGCCGTGGGCGTAGACGTGCCTGTAGACATACGTGAGGTGGCCCGCCTTGGCGCTCATGCTGCCGACATCGGTCGCGCCGGTAAGGTCGTCGGCGACGACGCCCAGGATCACGTCGGGCCCTCTTCCGGCCAGCTACGGCGCGGCTTGTACGCCGAGCGCGTCCGGAAGTCGTTGGCCGTCTCGGGCGGCAGCGGGCGCAGCGTGATCCCAGCCGCCTTGGCACCGAGAACCATCCGACTGGCGAGCTCCAGTACCTGCAGCGCCTGCAGCGCCTCGTCGAGACTCTCGTCTAGCACCACGACGCCGTGGTTCTCAAGCAGCAGCACGTCGGCCCACCTGGCATGCTCGCCCACCGCGGCGCCAAGAGCCTCGCTACCGGGATGCTGGTAAGGCACCCTGGCCACCCTCTCCAAGTAGTACATCGCTTCGACGAACAGACCGTCGGGTACGTCGATGTCGCTGCACGCCGCGAGCGTGGCGTGGAACGGGGCAGCGTGAAGCACGGCCTGCGCTCCGGGTCTGGCGCGGTAGACCGCCCGGTGCAAGGGGAGCTCCTTGGAGGGCCGGCCGCCCGCGCCCTTCAGCTCGGCGCCGCTGATGGAGCACGCTACGAGGTCGGCGGGCGCCAACTCGTCAAGCTTGGCGCCACTGGCGCTTATCACCAGTTCATCGTCGGCCGAGCGGAAGCTGAGG
>DASROV010000297.1:0-2014 GCA_035646755.1 Trueperaceae bacterium
GAGGCGAACGGCGCTGTCGAGGCCGCCAAGGGGCGGCTCGTCGAAGTAGATGGCGAACTCGCGGCGTTCAAGCGCCACAGGGCGGAGGCGGAACAGAACGTCGAAACGGCGCGAGAGGCTGGCACCAAGCTTGACGGTGAACTCAAACGCGTGGCCGCTTTGGCAGAAGGCGCGCTCGAGGGGCTGGCACCCGAGCAGCAGGAGCTCTCGGCTTTCGAGGCCGCGCTTGCCGCTGCTGTCTCGACACACGAGGGACTGCAGAAGCGCTTCGACGAGGCGCGGGACGCCATCGATCGCGGCGAGCGGGCGCACGACAAGGCGACAACTGCTCTCACCAGCGCGGAGGGGCAGCTGGCGACGTCCGCGGAGCGGCTCGAGGGCCTGGAGGCAGCGTTCAACCAGAAGCTCCTGGCCGCCGGCTTCTCGGGGCGCGATGACTTCGACGACGCCGCCATGCCCGAGAATGACCTCGAGGAGCTGCAGCGAGAGCTACGTGAGCACGACGAAGCGCTGAAGCTCAACGCTGACGCCATCCGGCGCTTGGCCAAGAAGCTGAAGGGGAAACAGCCGCCCGACGTCGCGGTCCTTGAGGCGGCCGTACAGCAAGCTCGCGAGGCCGAGTCGACGGCCGAGGCCACGTGGACCCAGGCTAACGGGGCACAGGATCGCGTTCGGCAAGCGCTCGACCGCTTCCACGACCTCGAGCGGAAGGACGCCACCGTGGCCGAGCGGCGAGTCGCTGCGCAGAAGCTGAGCGAGCTGGCCAACGGCGCCCTCAAGGGCCGCGCCAAGGTCAACTTCGAGACGTTCGTGCTGCGGTCGATATTCGCCAGGGTGCTGGTCGAGGGCAACCGCCACCTCAAGCACATGACTGCCGGGCGCTACTCGCTGCTCCTCATCGACGACCCCAGCGGCCGCGACACGGGGCTGGAGCTCAACGTCCGTGACAACGCCAGCGGCGGAGAGACAAGGCCGGTACACACGCTCTCGGGCGGCGAGGGTTTCCTGGCCAGTCTGGCCCTGGCGCTCGGGCTCAGCGAGGTCTCGCAGCGCGAGAGCGGCGGCGTCGAGCTGGGTGCGCTGTTCATCGACGAAGGCTTCGGCAGCCTCGACGCGCAAGCCCTCGATCAGGTAATCGACATCCTGCGCGGCCTGGAGGAGGGGCACCGAATGGTCGGCATAATCAGCCACGTCGAGGATCTGAAGCGGCGCATCCCCGTGCAGCTGTTGGTGCTCGACGCCGGCGCTGGCAGTCGGGTGGAGATGCGGTTGAACGCTTGAGCGCAGCGGTTCCAAAGCAAGGTGAGCCCACGGGGCGGCAAGACGGCAACGACGGCCACGTCGACGACCTCCCCGCCGCCAGGATCCTGGTGTTATCCGGCAGGACTCGCGCCGACGCGCGGTCCTACCTGACGAATCGCCTGCTGATCACGCCGAACGATCGCGCCGCCAGCGCCGTGCGGGGCGCTGCGGCCGGGGGCAAGAGCCTCGCGGGCTGGGCCGAAGAGCTGCTCCATGGCGCCGGCTGGAGCCCCGCCTCGGTGGTTGCACAACTTGACGGCCTGCGCCGCGCCCATGGCCCCGATCTCGCGGGCGGCGCGGCCGAGGCCACAGTCAACACCCTGGGGGCCGCGGTCCGCGAGCTGCTGCGCGCTGGCCTTGGGCAGGCGGACGAAGTTGTCGAGAGGCTCCTTGCGGCAGACGACCTGGCGGCGCGCACCAAGGCGCTGGCCCGCGTAACGCTCCGCTATCGCGAGCTGCTGAGCGTGGATCGTCTCGTCGACCCGGCCGAGGCGCTGTGGCTGGCAGCGCAACTCGGCACGGCGCCAGTGCCGGTGCTGGTCGCCGGGTATCCGCGGGTCGGTGTTGCTGAGCTTGCCTTCCTCGATGCTCTCGCGGCTGCCGGCAGCGTCTTCGTGTTGCCCGCCGGTTTCGTCGCCAGCGAGGACGCGGCCGCGGCGCTAAGCGCCCGCGGCTGGGTGATCGAGGACAGGATGACCGAGGACAGGGCGAC
>DASROV010000298.1:0-4632 GCA_035646755.1 Trueperaceae bacterium
ACACCACCAGGTAGAACAGGAAGGACAGGCGCGGGGCAAGGTCCTTGTCGACCCCCCGGCCCAACAGCGTGGCGATGGTGGTACCCGAGCGTGAGATGCCGGGTATCACGGCTATGCCCTGGGCGATGCCGGCGATGATCGCGTCTTTGAACGTGACGCGTTCGACCTCGTGCTTCGGGCCCGAGCGCGGCGCGAACCACAGGATGAAGCCGGTGACGGCCAGGGCGATCGCGACGGGCAGCGGCGAGTTAAGCCGCTCGAACACCCCGCGCAGGGCCAGCCCGATAATGGCCGTCGGCACCGAGCCGGCCAGCACCAGCAACGCCAGTCGCCAGCCCGGTCCGCGTCGCGCTTCGGCCGAAACGAGGCCGCCGAAGAAGCCGGTGAAAGCCGAGGCCACGTCCCGCCACAAGAAGACCAACACCGCCAGCAGGGTGCCGGTGTTGGTTGCGATGTCGACGTAGAGGGGCAGCGAGTCGCCCCAACCGAGGAAGACGTTGGCCAGCACCAGATGACCTGAGCTGGAAACGGGCAGGAACTCGGTGAGCCCTTGGACCAGCCCCAGAACCAACGCTTGTAATAGCGTCACTTACGCCTCGGACTGGACTAGGCGATCAGCGCTTGCTGTACTGTGGCGCGCGCCGGGCCTTCTTGAGGCCGTACTTCTTGCGCTCGACGATACGGGGGTCGCGCGTGAGGTGCCCGCTCTTCTTGAGGGTGACGCGGAAGTTCGGGTCGACCTTGAGCAGTGCGCGGGCCACGCCGAGCTTGATGGCGTCGGCCTGGCCGCTCGGCCCGCCACCCTTGACGGTTATCACGGCGTCGTAACGGCCGGCGGTGTTCGTCGACTTCAGCGGCTCGAGAGCCTCGACGCCAACGAGGATGCCGCGGAAGTACTCCTGGAAGTCACGGCCGTTGACCGTGATGCGACCGTTGCCGGGGCGAAGGAAGACTCTGGCGATCGCCTCTTTGCGGCGACCGGTGCCGTAGTACTGATCCATCAGGCCAACTCCATCTTCTTGGGCTGCTGCGCGTCGTGCGGGTGGGCCTCGCCGGCGTACACCTTGAGGCGGCGGATGAGCCTACGGCCCATGCGGGTCTTGGGGAGCATGCCCCAGACGGCGTGTTCGAGGACGCGCTCGGGGAACTTCTCGAGCTGTTCGCCCGCGGTGACCTTCTTCAGGCCGCCTTGGTAGCCGGTGTAGCGGGTGTAGACCTTTTGATCCAGTTTGTTGCCGCTGAACTCGACCTTTTCGGCGTTTATGACGACCACGAAGTCGCCGCCCGGCTGGTTGGGGGTATAGGTGGGCTTATGCTTGCCCTTGAGCACGGAGGCGATCTGCGTCGCGAGACGACCGACCGTCTGACCGGCTGCGTCGATGAGCACCCAGTCGTGGGTGAGTTCTTTCGGAAAGTAAGTCTTCACGTGTTTCACGTCCTTTAAGCCTTGCCTTTAGGTTCTGCCGGAACCTTTGGCCCTTCTACCCGGTGAGTCGTCGACAACTTGCGGCGACCGTGGAGGCTCGTGGCCCGGTGTTTCATGACCTTCGATCTGTGGCTGTCTGATCGGGGCAGCGTGATCGTGACGGCAAAAGCTACAAGCCAAAGGGGAGTGTAGCATGAGCCTCGCGGGCCTGCATAGTCGTCCAGGCGCCGTTCACCCGGCGGTAGCCGCTAACCCCAACGATGCCTTAGCCCGCGTGGGTAGTGATTGTTGAGTTCGCCGCGCTTGGCCTTCGCCCAGCCAAGAGGCAGGCCCTCGGCCCTTACCAACAACCAGCCGTCAGGAACCGCGGCTGCTATCGTCTCGCCGCGTAGGTAGGCGTGCAGGTCCGGGTCGCCGCAAGTGAGGTCGAGATGTCTGGCGTGGTCGCCGTGTGAGGGCAACAGCCGCGCGAAGGCGTGGTGTGGCTCGAAGCGGCCCCTGAGCGAGGTGCCGAGAGGGGCTCCGACACGCCGTGGTGCCAGACCGTGCAGCTCGGCGCGCTCTGGGACCAGCCACAGCTGGCCGCGGTGGCTTCTCAGGGAGGCTCCCTCGTGACTGGACGCCCCCGGGGCGGCCCCTCCGAGCGCCTCGTCGACGAAGGCCTGATAGGCCGCCAGTTCAGCGCTGGGGACCGGCTCGCCGTAGCCGCGGTCCTTCGCCTTGCGTCCTTGTCGCTGGCGCGCCGCTGTGCCCGGCGCGCGCCCGCGCGCCGGCTCGTCGGTGGCCGGTGACGCGGTTTCAGTGTCGCGCCGCAACCGGGCCGCGAAGTGCCCCTCACCCGTCTGCCGCTGAGGCCACCAGCGAGCGCAGGCCAGCTCGAGTCCCGGCTGTCCGCCCGCCACGCTTAGGCCGTGTTCGGCGCCAGGGACGTCGAGCGCCTCCGGTCGCAGGTCGGGGCGCCGCGCCAGCAGGGCGGCCATCTGCCCCTCGTTCTCGGCGGTCTCGAACGTGCAGGTCGCGTAGACGAGCACCCCACCGGGGCGGAGCAACTCCACGGCGAAGTCGAGCAGTCTGGCCTGCAGCGAGGCGAACTCCGCGACGCGCGCTGCTGACCACAAGCGCCTGGCGTCCGCCGACTTGCGGAACAGGCCCTCGCCGCTGCATGGCGCGTCGAGCAAGACCTTGTCGAAGTAGCCGCGCAACGGGCCCAACACGTCGACGGGACCCTGGCTGACGACCGCGTTGCCGACACCCCACCGCTCGAGGTTGCCGATGAGCGCATCGACCCGCCGTGAGTCGACATCGTGGCTCCACAGCAGTCCTTCGCCGCGCAAGCGGTCGGCGATGTAGGTGCTCTTCCCCCCGGGAGCCGCGGCCAGGTCGAGCACCCGGTCGCCCGGTCGCGGATCGAGGATGGGCACAACGCCCATCGCGGAGGGATCCTGGAGGTAGTAGGCGCCGGCGTCCTGCCACGGGTGCAAGCTGGCCGGATGCCGGCCAGGCGCCGGATGCCGGCCCGAGGCGGGCTCGGGAGCGGCGAGCAGCGCGCCCTCGGGACTCCACGGCAGCGTGGTGCCCGCCCAGCCGCAGCGCTCGAGCAGCGCCGCTACGGGCCCGTCTTCGGCCCTCACTCGCAGGCCTGTTAGTGGCGCTCGTTGCAACGCCGCGAGCAGCGTGGCCGCCTCCCGTGCGCCCAGCTCGTCGGCCATCCTGGCGCCGAACGCCGGTGGGATGGCGACCTCGGCGACGCCAGCGGACCTTCTTCCCGCGCGCGCTGCGCTCACTCGCTAGTTGCCCCGGGGTTCGACGTCGTCCTCGGCCGTAAGGTCTTTGGCCTCGGTTCGCAGCGGCCGAGCGAAGGCGTTGGCTTCGGCGACCTGCTCGTCGTCGAGTTGCTTGATCTCCTCGATGAAGCGGTCGACGGAATCGAAGTCGCGGTAGACGCTCAAGAAACGGATGTAGGCGACGTCGTCGAGCTCCCGCAGGAACTGCAGCACGCGCTTGCCGATCTCGTCGGAGGCGATCTCGGGCGCTTGCAGGTCGTCCTCGAAGCCGTACGCGAACTCGCGCATCTGCTTCTCGAGGATCGGCCGCTTGTTGGCCGCGATGCGCAGCTTGTCGAGCAGTTTGTCGGGGTTGAAGGCTTCGCGCCTACCCGAGCGCTTCCTCACCATCAGCGCCTCGAACTGCGCGCGCTCGTAGGTCGTGAAACGGCGTTGGCAGTTAACGCACTCGCGTCGCCGCCTGATGGCGGCGCTCTCGTCCGATGGTCGCGAGTTGACTACCTTGGTGTCATCCGCAGAGCAGTACGGGCACTTCATCGGCGCTTCTTGACACCGTCGGCGTTCGAGTTGAGGCCGTAGGTGACGGGGTGTTGGTACTCGTCGCCGCCATCGCCCTCGAAGTCGCCGCCTAGGTCGGCGCTGTCCGAGCCGTCGAGGCGGGTGAGGTCACCGTAGAGGTCGACCGCCGGCTCCAGCCCGGCGGCGTACTTCGCCTCGACCCTGAGGCCGTCGAGGTCGTCGCCGAGGACGTGCCGCAGGGCGGGCCCAGAGCGCAGCCCGAACTCCTGGCTCCAGTGGAGGTCGAACGCGGCGTACTCGGCGTAGTCGTCGTCTTGTCCTGCGGCCGCGACGTCGTCCTCTTCGCCTTCAGCCTCGTCGTCGTCATCGTCGTCGTCTCCGGCGTAGCCGTCTGACGCTACGCTGGCGGCAGAGCCCCACACGTAGCCGTAGTCCTCGTCCTGCCTGACGTTGGTGTCGAGCGCCGCTCGTACCTCAGGAAGGAGCGCCTCGGTGACCTGCGGCGGCTCGGGCAGTTCGACGTCGAAGATTTGCCCGCTCACGCCGACCGATTCGTGAGAGCCAAGGTAACGGACCGTCCTCACCAGGGCTTGGTCGTGGCGCGGATCGGCGCTGAGGCGCGACGGCTGCACGAGGTTGACGCGCGGGTAGCTGAAGCGCTCCCGGAAACCCTTGACCATGCGCTCGAGCGAGCCCTGCACCGTCATCATCTGCACCGCGTCGAGGGCGGGGGGAGCCACCACGACCACCCAGCCAACGCTCAACAGGCGGGCGGCCGCCTTGAGTACCAGGAAGGTGCTGCGCACGTTCTCGGCCATCACCTCGAAGAACTCGCCCTCGGTGAGGTTCTCGAACGCCGCCGTGCTCACCTGCGACGCGAGGTGCACGACGCCGCCGAGCGCG
>DASROV010000299.1:0-3830 GCA_035646755.1 Trueperaceae bacterium
AGTTTAGCTTCCCGCACATGGAGGGGAGCGACGAGGCCGCGGGCCTACGGTTCTGGGACGGCGAGCCCACGGTCCGGCTCCTCGAGGCCGACGAACCTCGGCAGGCGCTACTCATCGAGCGCTGCGTGCCTGGACACGACCTACACGTGCTGCCCGAGGCGGAGCGGGACGCGGTCCTCGCTGGGTTGATAAGGCGTCTGTGGCGCCGTCCGGCTGCCGGCCACTCGTTTCGGCCGTTGGCGACGATGATCGCGTACTGGTCCGAGGAGACCCTGGGCGACGAAGAGCGCTGGCCGGATCCTCCGCTGGTTCGCGAGGGCCTGGCGGCCTGGCGGGAACTGGCTGTGCCGCATGTCGACGACGTCATGCTCGCTACCGACGTGCACGCCGGCAACGTCCTCGCCGCGCAGCGCGAGCCGTGGCTGGTGATCGACCCCAAGCCGTTCCTGGGCGACCCGGCCTACGACGCCACGCAGCACCTCTTCGACGCGCAGCAGCGGCTGGAGGCGGACCCGAAGGGGTTCGTCGGGCGCTTCGCGGGCCTTCTGGACCTGGATGACGCCCGTGTACGGGCATGGACGTTTGCTCGCTTTGCTGCCGAGCGCCGCGACGATGACGACGAGTGGGCGCGGGCCAACGCGCTAGCGCGGCGGCTGGCGCCTGGTTAGGCTGGGCTAGCCATTAACATGACGCTCGCGGAACTACTCGCGATGCGGGCCGAACCCAGGTACTGAACGAAGGCGCTTTGGCTCAGAGTCACTACAACGAGTAACCACCAGCGACGTCGTCCCTGACCAGCTCGCCGTTGCGCAGCACCAGGGTGCGGCGCTTGAAGCGGTCGACCAGGTCGCGGGCGTGTGTCGCCACCAGCACGGTCGTACCGCGCAGGTTGATGTCGTTCAACAGCTCAAGGATCTCCATGGCGGTGTCGGGGTCGAGGTTGCCCGTCGGCTCGTCGGCAAGCAGCAGGGGAGGGTCGGTGACCATGGCGCGCGCGATCGCTACGCGCTGCTGCTCGCCGAGGCTCAGTTCGATGGGAAACGCCTTGCGCTTGTGAGCGAGGCCCACCTGCCGCAGCGCCTGCAGCGCCCGTTGCTCGTGGTTGCCGCGCGACGCCGTGGCCCGCAGCACGAAGGTGAGGTTCTCGAACGCCGACAGGTGAGCGAGCAGGCGGTGGTCCTGGAAGACCATGCCGATCGCGCGCCGCAGGTGAGGGAGGCGGTGATCGTGCAGCCGCGCGACGTCGTGACCCGCGATCGTCACCGAGCCCTCGGTTGGGACTACGCGTCGCAGCATGAGCGCAAGCAACGTCGACTTGCCGGCCCCCGAGTGGCCGGTGACGTAGGCGAACTCACCGCGCTTGATGTGAAAGTCGACGTCCTTGACGGCATGGGTATGGGTCCGAGGGTACGTCTTGGTGACGTGCTGGAACTCGATCATGCTCTCGCTTCCTTAAAGGGCGCCGAGGCTGCCGATGGCGCCGATCAACGTCGCGAACGCAGCCTCGTCGTCGATGCGCTCGAGCACCGCGGCATTGGGCGTACGGCTCAAGTTACCCGGTCGGCGATCGACGACCGTCTGACCGCGCGTGAGGTCGGAGTTCGTCTCGATGGCGACGTGGAAGTCGTGTGAGGTGAAGAGCTCAGGGTCGGTGACGGCCAATACGGCACAGGGGTCGTGCAACGGCCCCTCGGGGGCGACCCCGAAGTTGCGGGCGTAGGCCTGCGAGAAGTACTCGAGCAGGTCGGCGGTGAACGTCGCCAGCTCACCGCCCAGCGCGCGGACTTGCTGGCGCCGCGAGGCGGTGATCATGAACTGATGGGTGAGGTCGAGGCCGGCCATTACTAGCCGCGCTCCCGACTCGAATACCGCCGCGGCGGCGTCCGGGTCGGCCCAGATGTTGAACTCGGCGGCGGCGGTGATGTTGCCGGACGAGTAGCTGCCGCCCATCAACGAGATGCCGGCCAGGCGCGTGGCCAGGCCGGGGTCGGCGGCCAGCGCCTTGGCGACGTTGGTGAGTGGACCAGTGGCGACGAGCCAGACGTCGTCGTGGCTGGCCGCCGCAGCCAGGATCGCCGGCACCGCCTCGGTGGCGGCCGGCGCCAGGCGCCTCGCCGGCAGGTTCGGGCCGTCGAGCCCGGACTCGCCGTGGATGTGCGGCGCGTACTGGGCCGGTCGCCGCAGCGGCTTGGCGGCCCCGGCATGGACCGGCACGTTCTCCGCCCCGGCCAGTTGCAAGGTGATGAGGGCGTTGTTAAGGCACGCCTCGAGCGGCGCGTTGCCGCTCACCACCGAGATGCCGACGAGGTCGGCGCGAGCCAACGCCACGAGGATCGCGAATACGTCGTCGTGCCCGGGGTCGGCGTCGAGCCACAGCTTCGGGCGCGGGCGGCTTCGCTCGACCGGTCCGCGGCCGACAGGCCCCCGCCCGGCCGCCGCGGTGCTCGGTCGCCGCGCGCCCTCGTTCATCAGTCGGCCTCGGCCAGGTCGGCCTCACTCGGCAGGACCATGGCTGCTACCACCCGGTCCTCGCCGTCTATCTTCTTGATGGTCACGCCCTGCGAGGAGCGGCCGTAGACGCTGACGCTGGTCGTGTTGGTGCGGATAAGGTCGCCCTGCTCGGAGAGCACGAACAGCTCCTCGCCGCCGAACACCTTGTTGAGGCTGACCATGGCGCCGGTGCGGTCGGTGAGCTTGTGTCCGATCACGCCCTGGCCGCCGCGGCCCTGCAACGGGTACTCGTCGAGCGGGGTGCGCTTGCCAAGACCGCTCTCGGCGACCGACAGCAGCTGCGCGGTCGACTTCTCAGACTCCGGGATGACGGCCAAGCTCACCACCTTGTCGTTGCGGCGCAGGCGGATGCCGATTACCCCTTGGGTCGCCCGGCCGGTGTCGCGGACGTCGGACTCCTGGAAGCGGATGGCCTGACCAGCGCTGGTGGCCAGCACGATGTCGGCGCTGCCGTCGGTGATGCGCACCGCCACCAGTTCGTCGTCGTCGACGAGGTTGAGAGCCACCAGGCCGGCCGCGTTGATGTTGCCGTAGTCGCGGATCATCGTGCGCTTGATGAGGCCGTTGCGGGTCGCGAACACGAAGTAACCGTCGACGTTGAAGCCCTTTATCGACAGCACGGTCTGGACGTTCTCGTCCTCCGTGAGCGGCAGCAGGTTGCGGATATGGCTGCCGCGCGCGGCGCGCTCGTACTCAGGAAGGTCGTAGATCTTCTCGCGGTAGACGCGGCCGCGGTCGCTGAAGAACAGCACGTAGTCGTGCGTGCTGCCGACGAGCAGCATCGCATTGACGTCGTCCTCCTTGCCCTTCTGCGTGGTCACGCCGCGACCGCCGCGGGCCTGGGCCCGGTAGCTGGTGAGCGGGGTGCGCTTGATGTAGCCCTGCCGCGTGACCGTGACGACCATCGTCTCCTCGGCGATGAGGTCTTCCTTGTCGATGTCGTCGGTAAGGTCGACGATCTGCGTGCGGCGCGGGTCACCGAACTGCTTCTTGACGGCTTCGAGTTCCACGCGGATCACGCGCCATAGCTCGGTGTCGTCGCCGAGGATGAGCTCGAGGCGGGCGATCTCCTCCTGCAGGTCGCGGTACTCATCGTTGATCTTCTCGCGCTCGAGCCCGGTGAGGCGCTGCAGGCGCATGTCGAGCACGGCCTGGGCCTGCACGTCGGTGAGGCCGAACTCGCGGCCGAGGCCGATCTTGGCTTCGGGGCCGTCCTGCGACGCGCGGATGAGGGCGATGACCGCGTCGAGGTTGTCAAGGGCGATGAGATAACCCTCGAGGATGTGCACCCGCTCGCGCGCCTTGTTCAGCTCGTAGAG
>DASROV010000300.1:0-6544 GCA_035646755.1 Trueperaceae bacterium
ACTCGCAAGCCGTTCGCGCCGGCAACCTGCTCTTCACCGCCGGTCAGACCGGCTTGCGGCCCGACGGGAAGTTCGTCGGCGGCAGCGTCACCCAGCAGGCTGAACAGGTGATGGACAACCTCGAGGCCGTGTTGACAGCGGCCGGTTGCAGCTTCGCCGACGTCGTCAAGGCGACCTGCTTCCTCACCGACATGAACGACTTCGCGGAGTTCAACGCGGTCTACGGCAGCCGCTTCGGCGAGGAGCCGCCCGCACGCACGACCGTCGCGGTGGCCGCTCTGCCGGTCGGCGCCAAGGTCGAGGTCGAGCTCGTCGCGCTCCTGAAGTAGCGCTGCTGAAGTAGCAACTTAAGGAAGGCTCAGAGCGAGTCGACGTCGGCAAGCAGGCGCTCACGCAGCGCGGCGTCGTCGATCTCGCGCGCGAGCCTCATGGCCTCAGCGCGGTGGAACTCGCTCGCCTCGGCGTCTCCGGCCACAGCCATGGCGCGCGCCATGGCCTCGTGGGCGTACGCCAGTAGGTAGGCGGGTCCGTCGTCCAGCTCGGCACCGTGCCCCGGCTCACCGGCCCGTTCGGGATCGACGCCGGCGGCCACGACGTCGGAGGCGACTGCCGGCATGTCGGCCGCGATGGCGGTGGCCGAGGCCGCGTTGAAATCTCTGGCGACCTCGAGGCTGCGCTGCGCGTGCCGCACGGCCTCCTGAGGCCGCCCCGCCAAGGCATGCACCCTGGCCAGCTGCCACTGCCCGACGGCCAGCTTGTCAGGAGCGTAATCGTCGCGCTGCGACCAGTGCCAGAGCGACGCCTGGGAC
The DNA here is from genome assembly GCA_035646755.1 of Trueperaceae bacterium. Taxonomy (GTDB): domain Bacteria; phylum Deinococcota; class Deinococci; order Deinococcales; family Trueperaceae; genus DASRWD01. The sequence continues at coordinate 810 of DASROV010000300.1, forward strand.
ATCAGCAGCATCTGCTCGTCCTCGTCGCTCGTCCGCTCGGGCTTGTCGATAAGTTGCCAGCAGCGGTTGAAGCACTCAGTGGCGAAGTACTCGTGAGCGCGCGCGACGTCGAAACCGGGATCAGCTGTCATCAACAACGACCTCCGTCCTAGCTTGACCGACACGTTAGCCGCTGGCTGGCGGCGCGATGGTTATCAGGCGCGCTGCCAGAGGATGGCGCGCTTTACCTGCTCGATCGCCTCGGTGATAGGGATGCCGCGCGGGCACGCCTCAGTGCAGTTGTAGGCCGTCCGGCAGCGCCACACGCCGTTGTGGTCGTTCATTATCTGCAGGCGTTGGGCTGTGCCGTGATCACGGGAGTCGAAGATGAAGCGGTGAGCGTTGACGATCGCGGCCGGCCCCACGTAGCGACCGTTGGTCCAGAACACCGGGCAGCTCGAGGTGCACGCCGCGCAGAGTATGCACTTGGTGGTGGCGTCGAAGACCTCACGGTCCTCGGGGCTCTGCAGGCGCTCGGTCGAGGGCGGCATGTCGTCGTTGATGAAGTACGGCAGCACCGATTTGTAGGAGTCGAAGAACGGCTCCATGTCGACGATGAGGTCCTTCAACACTGGCAGGCTACCGAGCGGCTCGACCGTGATCTTGTTGCCGAGATCCTTTACAAGCACCTTGCAGGCCAGACGGTTCACGCCGTTGATCCGCATGGCGTCTGAGCCGCAGACGCCGTGTGCGCAGCTGCGGCGGAAGGCGAGGCTGCCGGAGAGCTCCCATTTGATGTCGTTGAGCACGTCGAGGATGCGCTCGTTCGGGTCGACGTCGAGGTCGTACTGCTCCCAGCGCGGCTTCGTGTCGGTGTCGGGATCGAAGCGCTTGATCTTTACGGTGATGTCCATGACGCTCCTAGTAAACCCGCTCGCGAGTGCCGAGAATCGTTCTTTGCGCGGTGAAGTTTTCCATGACGCTCCTAGTAGACGCGTGGCTTGGGCTCGTAGCGACCCAAGGTCACGGGTTTGAAATCGATGCGAAGCCCCTCGCCGTCCTTGTGCACGAGCGTGTGCTTCAACCAGTTCTCGTCGTCGCGCTCGCGGAAGTCCTCGCGCGAGTGGGCGCCCCTCGACTCGGTGCGGTTGAGGGCCGCGTGCACGAGCATCTTGGCGTTGTCAAGCAGGAACCCGAGCTCGACGGCCTCCATGAGCTCGGTGTTGTAGACCTTGCTCTTGTCCTCGACGCCGATGGTCTTGTAGCGCTCCATCAGCTCTTCTAGCTTGGCCGCTTGCGTGCTCAACGTCTCTTGAGTGCGGAACACCGAGGCGTTGTCCATCATCGAGACCTGCAGCTCCTGGCGGATGTGCGAAACGCGGTCACGGTGTGGCCCGTCGAGCGCCGTGGCGACGAGCTCCATGGCGCGCTCCGCGACACCGCTCGGCAGGTCGACGTGCTCGTTCTCGGTGGCGAACGCCGCGCCGTTGCGGCCGGCCCTGCGGCCGAACACCAGCAAGTCACCGAGCGAGTTGGTGCCGAGGCGGTTGGCGCCGTGAAGGCTTGCGCAGGCCACCTCACCGGCAGCGTAGAGCCCGGGAAGCACGGTGCTGGCGCCATCGAGGATGACGTTGGTGTCGATGGTCGTGGGGATGCCGCCCATCGCGTAGTGCGCCGTCGGCTGCACGGGCACCGGCTGCGTTATCGGGTCGACGCCGAGGTAGATACGCGCGAACTCGGTGATGTCAGGGAGGCGCTCCTCGATGATGTGCGCGTCGATGTGCGTAAGGTCGAGATGGAGGTAGTCCTTGTTCGGACCGGTCCCACGGCCCTCCCTTACCTCGAGGTACATCGCGCGGCTGACCATGTCGCGCGGCGCGAGGTCTTTGATCGTCGGGGCGTAGCGCTCCATGAAGCGCTCGCCCTCGCTGTTGCGCAGGATGCCGCCCTCGCCGCGCGCGCCCTCGGTAAGCAGGACGCCGATCTTGTATAGCCCCGTCGGATGGAACTGGTAGAACTCCGGATCCTCGATCGGGACGCCCCGTCGCCAGACGATGCTCATCAGGTCGCCGGTGAGCGCGTGGGCGTTCGAGGTGACCTTGAACATGCGGCCGTTGCCGCCGGCGGCGATGATCACGGCCTTCGCCTGGATAACGTGCAGCTTGCCTGTGGCGAGCTCGTAGGCCACCACCCCGCGGCAAGCGCCGTCCTCGATTATCACGTCGAGGACGTGGAACTCGTTGAAGAACCTGACGTCATCCTTGATCGACTGCTGATAGAGCGTCTGCAGGATCATGTGGCCGGTGCGGTCGGCGGCGTAGCAGGCTCGCTCGACTGCGGCCTTGCCGTGCTCACGCGTGTGCCCACCGAACTTGCGCTGAGCGATGCGGCCCTCGGGGGTGCGGCTGAACGGCAGCCCCATGTGCTCGAGCTCGTACACCGCCTCGATCACCTCGTGCGAGAACACCTCGGCCACGTCCTGATCGGTGAGGTAGTCACCGCCCTTGACCGTGTCGAAAGCGTGCCACTCTGGGCGGTCTTCGCTTACGTTGCCGAGCGCGGCGCCTACGCCGCCCTGGGCCGCGCCGGTGTGGGAGCGCGTCGGGTAGAGCTTGCTTATCACCGCGACCGTGACCCCGGGGTGCTGCGCCGCGTAGCGAGCGGCCATGAGGCCGGCGCCGCCAGCGCCGACGACGAGGACGTCGAACCTCTCTGGTCGGATCATCTGACGGCCCGGTTCGCAGCTGTCAGGTTCATCTGGCGCCGTGGTTCATGCTTGCGCTGGTCATTGAGCCCCGTTCAGGTCGCGTACGGCGGCGCCCATCTGGTCGAAGGTGAAGGTCCACAACGCCATCACGCCGACGACGAACACCGCCGCGGTGAGCGTGAAGACTATGGCCTTTACCCAGAACCGGACGCCCGGCCGCTTGAAGTAGTCGTCGATCGAGTAGCGCAGGCCGTTGACGCCGTGTAGCAGTGCGAACCCGAGCAAGAACGAGTCGAGCACGCGCACTGCCGGCTGCGCGAAGCGCTCGGCCACGTAGTCGTAGTCGATTGTCCCGGCGTTGGTGAGGATGTTGTTGGCGAACACGTGAGTGAAGACCAGGAACACCAGCAGGAAGCCGCTTAGGCGCATGAAGACCCACCAGGCCAGCTCGGCATTGTTGCCGTAGACCTTGCGGGCGTCGCGTAAGGTGCGCGGTCTGCTGGCCATCAGGAGCCCCCGATGATCTCGGGGATGATCTTGATGAGCACCGGGATGCCGATGATGGTCGTGATGACGAGCACTCCGTACCACATCGCGCGCTGGTAGTTGATGGCCCAGTCGGTGAAGTCGAGCATGATGATCCGCAGCCCGTTGAGGGCGTGATACACGACCCCGGCGATGATCAGCACCAGGCCGATGCGGAAGGGCCACTGATGATAGAAGAGCAAGAAATCGTTGAAGGGGCCGTCCGGGCCCCACATCACGAGGCTGATATCGAAGACGTGAAGCAGTAGATAGAGCATCAGGGCGATGCCCGAGATGCGGTGTAAGAAGAAAGCCCATTGGCCTTCGCGGCCTCGATACATGTTCCTAAACCTCCAAGGGGAGATTACTCGCGCAGCAACCGCGCCAGCGAAGTCTACCACCGGCCCTCGCAGAACGAGGATTCGCGTGCGAGGGTGACGACACGGCGGCGTTCCCGCGGCGGCCAGGAGGCTGCCCGGGACGACCCCGCGAGGCCGGTTCATGACGCGGGCCCTCCGACACCCCTGCAACCGCGACTACGCGTTACCCTGGCCCGATGCTGTTAGCCTTCGACCTGGATAAGACCCTCGTCACCGACGAGTACGAACTACGCGACGAGATCGCCGAAGCCGTCATCGGCGCCCGCCGCAGGGGGCACGTCGTAACCGTCCTCACGGGTCGTCCGTTGGTGGCCGCACACGAGTACCTCACCCGCCTCGCCATCGACACGCCCCACAGCGTCAACCACGGCTCGACGATCCTCGCCGCCGATGGCACCGTCATCGCCAGGAAGCTCCTCGATCCCGCCGACGTCGCCGCCATGCTCGCGCGGTTCACGGCCGACGAGGAGCTCGAGTTCTCCTGCGTGGTCGGCGAGACGCTCTACGTGCGCGACCCTGCGCACGAGCGCTGGACCTACGCTCACGCCCAGGGACGGGTAGTCTCCCGCTACGACGCCGCCAAGAGGTTGGCCGCCGACAAGGTGGTGTTCCACTCCAACGGCAAGAGCGAGCTACTGGCGACAGAGCTGGCCAAGCACTATCCCAAGCTGATCCGCTACCTATGGGGTGACGGTTATCTCGAGATCGTGCCGCGAGGCGGCGACAAGGGAACGGCCTTGAAGTTCATCGCCGAGAGGCTCGGGGTGGCGCGTGAGGACATCGTCGCGTTCGGTGACGGCCTCAACGACGTGACGATGATCGGTTGGGCCGGTCACGGGATCGCCGTCGGCAACGACGTCCATCCCGACGTCATGCGCCTAGCTGACGAGCACGTCCCATCTCCCGAGGAGGGCGGCGTGGCGCGCTGGCTCGAGGCGCACGCCCGTTAGACGCAAGCGCCGTAGTCTTCGACCATGGCACCCTCTAGACCGCGATGAGCTAGCGGGCTCTACGCTCAGCCGATCGCCTGCATGAACTCCTGGCGGGTGCGCGCGTCGTTCTTGAACACGCCGCGCATGGCGCTAGTTATCGTCGTCGACCCCTGCTTCTCGACCCCGCGCATCATCATGCACAGGTGGCTGGCCTCGGTGACGACGGCGAGGCCGTGGGGTTTGAGGACCTCCACCAGGGCGTCGGCTATCTGGGCGGTCATGCGCTCTTGCACCTGCATACGGCGCGCGAAGACGTCGATCACGCGAGCGAACTTCGAGAGCCCGAGGATCTGCTCGCCCGGGATGTAGCCGATGGCGACCGTGCCGAAGAACGGCAGCATGTGATGCTCGCAAAGCGAGTAGAACTCGACGGCCTTCAACACGACCATCTCCGGGCTCTCGGCGGCGAAAAGCGCGCCGTTAATCACCTCTGACACCGCCGTCTCGTAGCCGCTGGTGAGGAACCGCAGCGACCGCTCCACGCGCTCTGGCGTCTTGACGAGCCCTTCACGGGAGACATCTTCTCCCAGGCCGGTGATGAGCCCACTGATGATCTCGGTCATGCTGGTCTCGCCGATCTCGTCGAACGGCTCCGGCACCGAGTCGAACTTGCTGCTGTCGTAAGGAAGGTGGCGGCTTCTCATGGGCGCCAATGCTAGCTGATGAGGCGCGCGCGCCTGGACTTGGATGACACCGAGTACACTCGCTCGCATGCGCCTCGAGCGTCTCGATCCGTACCTCAAGAGCTTCACCGGCCGGGTCGTTCAGCGTCGGGATGACGCCGACGGCGACTGGCTAAGGCTCGACCGCAGCGCGTTCTACCCGACCTCAGGCGGCCAGCTTCACGACACCGGGAGCCTCGCCGGCCGGCCGGTGGTCGCTGTCGTTCTCGACTCAGGCGAGGTCTGGCACCGCCTCGAAGGCGGTGACGGGAACGCTGACCTCGGCGTAGGCAGTGAGGTTACCGGCGTCATCGACTGGCCCCGACGCTTCACGCACATGCAACGTCACACCGGCCAGCACCTGCTCTCCCAGGCGTTCGTACGCGTGGGGCTGGCGCGCGGCGCCAAATACGCGACGCGCTCCGTCAGCCTCCGGGGCTCCGTCTGCACCCTCGACCTCAGCGGTGAGCCCGCTGACCTTCGCCGGGCG
>DASROV010000301.1:0-2147 GCA_035646755.1 Trueperaceae bacterium
GAGGTACGGCGCCAGGGCGGCGTCGAGCTGCAGGAGGCGCCTCAGCGTGCCGTAGCTGAGGTCGGTGACAAGGGAGCGGTCCGCACCTTCCAGCCCGGAAGCGTCAAGCGCCTGGCGTAGCGCCGGCGCGAGGTACTTACCCTCCAGGCAGCGCGCGACTACAGCCAGCGCCGTGGCACGCGCTGTCAGGTCGGGGTTTAAGGGCTGCGCTGCGGGCTCATCGCGCCCTCGACTCACTCCCGCTTGGTGGGGAACGACTCGATGGCGAACCTTACGGCCGTGCGCTCCTCTTCGTTAAGCTCGAGCTTGACGAACGACGGCACGGTGGACAGACGTAGGCCGTCGGCCTCGATGTACGATCGCGCGATGGCGATGGCTTTGACGGCCTGGTTGACGGCGTGCGGCCCGATGGCCTGGATCTCGACTTCGCCCTCGTTGCGGAGCAGGGCGGCAATCGCACCCGCGACCGAGTTAGGTCGTGACGTTCCAGAGACGCGAAGGATTTCGATGTCCAACCTCCCGTGCCGTGCGTGTCGTCACAGTTTGCAGCATCATCTGAATCTAAGCAAGCGGTGTCGTCACCGCATGGCGACCGGGGTTCGCCGCGCCACTCGTGTTGACAGCACCAAGTTCAGTGCATATACTCCACCGCAATGACCACTGCTCGGCACCCGCTCACGTCGAACGAGAGCCTAATTCTAGGTCGTTGGGGTCGTGCCGGCTGATTAACGTCAGTGCTTTGAGGCTTGAACCCCGCCGCTTTCTTAAAGAACGGCGGGGTTTTTCTTTGATACCGGCGGCGGTCTAAAAGGTTTCCACTAGCTTCGCGAAAGGCACATGGAGGTGTGATGAAGGGCGCAGAGGTTGTGATGAAGATGCTGGAGCGTCAAGGGGTGGAGGTCGTCTTCGGCCATCCGGGTGGCGCGATAATGCCGATCTACGACGCGCTCTACGACTCGCCGGTCAAGCACGTTCTGGTCCGCCATGAGCAGGGCGGAGCCCACATGGCCGACGCCTACTACCGCGCGAGCGGCCGCGTCGGGGTCTGCTTCGCGACCTCGGGACCGGGCGCTACCAACCTCGTCACCGGGCTGGCCACCGCGCTCATGGACTCCTCGGCGCTCGTCGCCATCACCGGCAACGTCGCCACAGCGCTCATCGGCACCGACGCCTTCCAAGAGGCCGACGTGTTCGGCATCACCGGGCCGGTGACCAAGCACAACTACCTCGTGAAGAACGTCGAGGAGCTGCCGCAGGTGCTGAGCGAGGCCTTCCACATCGCGGCGACCGGGCGGCCCGGCCCGGTGCTGGTCGACGTGCCGAAGGACGTACAACTCGCGCTCTTCGAGGGCAGCCTCGACGCCGAGATCGACCTCCCCGGTTACCGCCCCACGGTCACCGGTCACCCCAAACAGGTGAAGCGCGCCGCCGAGGCTATCCTCGCCGCCAAGCGTCCGGTGATGATGGTCGGCGGCGGCGGGCAGGTCGCCCCCGAGGCGGTCGCAGCGTTCGCCGACAAGACCGGCATCCCCGTGATCACCACCCTCATGGGCATCGGCGCCTACCCGGCTGGCAACGAGAGCTCGCTCGGCATGCCGGGCATGCACGGCACCGTAACGGCCAACAAGGCCATCACGCACTGCGACCTCATCCTCGGCGCCGGCCTGCGGTTCGACGACCGCGTCACCGGCAAGATCAGCCGCTTCGCGCCGAACGCCACGGTCGTGCACATCGACATCGACCCGGCCGAGATCTCCAAGCTGGTGAAGGCGCACGTGCCCGTCGTCGGCGACCTGCGCGACGTGCTTCCGCGCCTCGAGGCGGAGCTGCCGCGCCTCGACATCGACGACTGGCGCGAGCAGGTGCAGGCCTGGAAGGCGAAGTACCCCGAGCGCTACAAGACCGATGACAAGCCGCTCGTCTCGCAGGAGGTGTTGGCGCTGCTGCGCGAGGCTGCCGACGACTGCGTCGTCACCACCGAAGTCGGGCAGCACCAGATGTTCGCCGCCCGGCTGTTCCCGGCCAAGCGCCCCCGCAGTTTCATCACCTCAGGCGGCCTCGGCACGATGGGCTTCGGCCTGCCTGCCGCCATCGGCGCCGCCTTCGCCCGCCCCGGCGAGACCGTCGTGTGCGTGGCCGGTGACGGC
>DASROV010000302.1:0-4164 GCA_035646755.1 Trueperaceae bacterium
GCGTTACCCCAGGTAAGGCCCCGCGCCACCATCGCGCGGCCGATCCTCGCCAAGTCGTCTCTCGCCCGTTTGTCCCCGGCCAGGTCGTCTCGTGCGGTCATCGGCCAGAGGCGGCGGCGGCGTCCAGCGGGAACTCGAGCAGGTCCGTCTCCCTTACTTCCTCGGCGGGGTCGTCGGGAATCAGGAAGGTCTTGATCTCCAACGGCCCGAACTCGGCCTCGAAGCGCCGGTTCCAGCCTGACAGCTCGAACGTCGCCCCTGCCCGGTTGCCAGTCGTCTCCCGCGCCCTGAGGACCGTGGCGCCGCCGTCCTCGGCACGCTTCATCACCGTGACCACCACGGCGTCGTTGTCCACCGAAGCGAACGACGCGGCCGGCGGCAGGGGCCCGTCGTGGAAAGTGGTGTTGATGGCGAACGGGCGCTCGTTGAACTCGGCTGCGTGCCTCACGGTGCCCGCCTCGGCCCAACCGCGGCGATGAGGAAGCAGGGCGTAGCGGAACCGCTGAAGACCGGCGTCGGTGTAGTCGTACGTCGCGGCCGGGTCGAGCTTGGCGGGATCGTGGTGGGCGTAGACCGGGTTGCGCAACACGGTCATGCCGATGTCGCGCACGTTGACGTCGAACGAGTACCTGCTGTCGTTGATGACGCTGAGGCCGTAGAGGTCGCCGTTGGTGCGGGCGGTGCCCGACACGTCGATCCAGCTTCCTCCTGGCTCCTCCTCGCCGTTGGCGAAGCGCTCAACGAAGCCGTACGGCACGTCGTAGGTGGCCCTCATGAAGTGGACGTTGACCGGGAAGCGCAGCTTCAGCGCCATGTTCGGCTCGCGCCAGTCGAGCCTGGCTCGGACTTCGATCAGGTCGGAGTCGCGGTAGAGGCTGAAGTCCTGGATCAACGTCGAGGAGTTGTAAGCACTCTTGACCCTGAGCGTCGCGCGCACGTCGCCGTCCTCGACTCGCTCGACGCTGGTCGCGGTGAACTCACCGGCCACCTTGTCGAAGCGGAAGACGTTATGCCCCCAAGTGTCACTGGGGTCGTCGATGACCACGGGCCTGGCGGCCGGACCGGCCAACGCCTCGACGCCAGCCTCCTTGTCGAACAGGCTGACAAGGAAGCCGGTCTGCTCGTCGATCTCGAGTCGCAGGCGGGCGTTCTCGAGGGTCCGGCGACCCTCCGCCGGGGCGGCCAGTTCACGCTCGCCGCTTGCCGACTTGGCCGCGCTCGTGGCCTCGGCCGGCTCGGCCCCGCCTGTTGCTTCGTCGGCTGCTTCGTCCGCTCGGCCGGCGCCCTTCACTACGCGGTAGCTGCGGTAGCCGAGAGCCGGCAGCTCGGCCATGAACAGCAGCCGACTGCGGCCGTTGGCCGTGGCTTCCGACTGGACCGCCTGCAGCGGCACGCGGTTGCCGCCGTCGTCGACCAGCACCTCGCCGTCCTTGAGCCGCCAACTCTCGAGCTCGATCGGTACCGTGGTGGGCCAGGCGTGCGGGTTGAGCGCGAGGACCGGCTTGGCGCCCTCCTCGAACGGCGTGTCGACGCGCCAGGCAAGCGCCATGACCGCGTCGTTGAGGGCCCGCGAGCCGATCGCGAGCGCCTCGCCGTAGAGGTCGTGAGCGTCGTCGTATGCGCTCCTCAAGCTGGTGCCGGCCAGGATGTCGTGGAACTGGTTGAACAGCACGCCGTGCCAGGCGTGCGCCAGGTCCTCCGTTGGCTCACGGCCCGTCTGGCTGGCCGCGAGCGCACCGAACGTCTCGGCCATGACCAGGGCGCTCTCCGCCCGGCGGTTCCAGGCCTTCACCCCGGAGTGGGCGGCGTAGCAACCGCTGGCGTGATGCTGGAGGTCGTGGTGGACGACGGGTAGGTCCCAGCCGCGCTCCCTTACGGCGGCGAAGTAGCGGTCCGGCGTTGAGAACGTCAGGTCCGGCAGGTCGGGATCTTCGTTCAAGCGGCGGATGCTCTCGATGTTCTGCCTGGTCGGGCCGCCACCGTGGTTGCCTACGCCGTAGAAGCACATGATCTCGTCTACCGGGTCGCGTAGCTCGCCGGCGCAGCGCCGTACATGCTTGTCGAGCTCTTCTCCCCATGTGCAGTACTCGAACGGCAGGCGGTACGTGAGCACGCGTGAGCCGTCGGGCGACTCCCACCAGAACAGGCGGCTCGGCAACCCCAGTTCGTGCGGCGCCGGCCGCATGAACACGTACGCGTCGAGGCCGGACTTACGTAGCAGCTGCGGCAGCATCGCGGTGTGCCCGAACGAGTCGACGTTATAGCCGACCTTGGCCATGTGCCCGAACTTCTCGAGGAAGTAGCGCTGGCCGTAAAGCGCCTGCCGCACGAAGGACTCGCCGCTGGGGATGTTGCAGTCGGGTTGTAGCCACCAGCCACCGACGATCTCCCAGCGGCCCTCTTCGATCCGCTCCTTGATCCGCTCGAACATCGCCGGGTCGTGCCGCTCGATCCAGGCGTAGAACACCGCCGAGCTCGACACGAACGTGAAGTCGTCAGACTCGTCAAGCCGGTCGAGGGCACTGCGGAAGCTGGCAACCACCTCGTGGAAGCCTTCCGTCCAGTCCCACAGCCACACCGGGTCGATGTGGGCGTTGCCGATCATGTGCATGCGCCCACTCATGCCTCAGCCCCGATACCGTCGAGAACCGGCGGCGCGAAGCTCGACCCGATGTCGACGCTTCGACCGTAGGTAAGCGACTCGGTCGCCGCGCAGAGGATCTCGACGACGTGCGCCGCGTGCTCCCCGCTGGCGCGGTGTGGCCGGCCCGCGAGGATCGCCCTGGCGAGGTCGTGAACGCCCGTGCCCCAACGCATCTTCGCCTCCGAGAAGTCGCCAAGCGGCTGGTATGGCTGGCCGAACGGCGCCACCTCGACGGCGCTGTTCGGGTCCTGCCAGCTGGCCAGGTGGAGTGAGGCGGCGTCGCCGTGCAGCTCGATGCCGGTCTGCTTGCTGTGCTGGCTTACGTAGAAGTCGGTCGTGAGGCGCGCCAGCACCCCGCTCTCGAGTTCGATCGCCGCAGTGACGAAGTCCGGCGTCGTGATGGTGAACTCGTCACCGTCCTTGGTGCGGCGCTGTGGCTGAAGTACCCGACCGTAGGCGCTCACTCTCCTGGCCGGGCCGAAGAAGGCGGTAAGGATAGTAAGCGGGTAGACGCCGACGTCGAACAGCGCGCCGACCTCGTAGAACGCCTGCGGCGCCGGATGCCAGCTCTCGATCCGGCCCCAGTTCACCTCGGCGTACGCCAGCCTCACGGTCCCGAGGCTGCCGCCCTGCACCGCCCGCCAGGCTGCCTGTTGGGCCGCTCCCATGAAGGTGAACGGCGAGCAGCCGAGCCTTAGGCCGCGCGAAGCGGCGAGCGCGACGAGCTCCCTTGCCTGCTCGGCGCTGAGGGCCAGCGGCTTCTCGCTGTAGACGTGCTTGCCGGCCTCGAGGGCGGCCGTACTTACTGCGTGATGGGCGGTGTGAACGGTCAGGTTGACGATAAGGTCGATGTCGTCGTCGGCGAGCATGGCGTCGAGGTCGGGGTACACCCGACAGCCGGAGCTCTCCGCTAACGCGGCGGCGCGCGCCGGATCGAGGTCAGTAACTCCGACCAACTCGGTTTCCTCGTAGCCGACCAAAGACTCCGCGTACGGCCGCGCGATGTTCCCGCAACCGGCGATGCCGACGCGCACCCTCTGGCCAGGCTTCAGCTCATTTCGTGTGCCGGCGGAGGCGCTCACCATGGTCGAGTCCGGCTCGCTCACGCCGCGGCCATCCAGCCCTCAAGCAGCTCTTTGCTCACGCGCACGTCCTCGCTTGGATCGAAAGTCTCCGGCTCATGCTCAACGCAGACGGCGTTGGCGTAGCCGACCCGCCTCAGCGCCTCGACGCAGCGCCGCAGGGGCACGACGCCTTCGCCGTAGCGGCAGGTGTCGTGCGATCCCGCCTCGCGAACGTCCTTGAGGTGGACGTACATCAGCACGTCAGCCAACTCTTCGATCGCCTTTGCGGCGTCGTAGCCTTGGGTAGCGAACCAACCGGTGTCGATGGTCACGCCGATAAGCTCATGCGGCTCACCCAGCCTGGCGCGCAGTTCGGCCGGCGTCTTCTCGGGGTGGTTCTCGACGCCCAGTTTCAGCCCTGCGGCTGCGAGGTCGGCGACCACTCGTCCGCGGTCC
>DASROV010000303.1:0-14393 GCA_035646755.1 Trueperaceae bacterium
CCCTCGACCGTCACAGTCGCCTTGCGCTTCGCGCCTTTGCCGATCACCTCGACCCCTGTCACCCTGGCGCCGAGCTCGAAGCCGATCCCTTGGCGCTTGAACACCTTCAGCGCCTCCTTGGCGGTCTCGCCGTCCATCCCAGGAAGGATGCGGTCGAGGTACTCGAGTACCGTCACCTTGGAGCCGAGCCGTGACCACACCGAGCCGAGCTCCATCCCGATGTAGCCAGCCCCGATGACGACAAGCTTCGCTGGCACGCTGTCGAAGGTAAGCGCCTCGGTGCTGCTCACCACCGTCTCGCCGTCGATCTCCACACCCGGCAGGCTGGCGACCATCGAGCCCGTGGCGAGCACTATGCGCTCGGACTCCAGCTCGGTGGTCTGTTCGCCGTCGACGACTACCTTGCCTGCGCCTGCCAGCCGGCCGCTGCCGCGATAGACCTTTACCTTGTTCTTCTTCATCAGGAACGCGACGCCGTCGGTGTTCTGCTTGACCACCTTCTCGCGCCGCACCTGCATCGTGGCCAGATCGAGCTTCACTTTGGCGTCGACGCCGTGCACGGCGAAGTTGGTGGTGGCCTCGTAGAACAGGAAGCTCGACTCCAGCAGTGCTTTGCTCGGGATGCAGCCGACGCGCACACAGGTCCCGCCGAGAGCGCTCTCCTTCTCGACCAGAGCGACGTCGAAGCCGAGTTGGGCGGCGCGGATGGCGGCGACGTAGCCGCCTGGACCAGCGCCGATGATTACAACGTCGTGTCGTTCGCTCATGGCTCTCTCCTGCTCGCGCGGACTTTCGCCGCTGCTGGCATCGGCTCAGACCTCGAGCAACATGCGTGTGGGGTTCTCGATAGCGTCCTTGATGCGCTTGAGGAAGGTAACGGCCTCACGTCCGTCGATGATGCGGTGGTCGTAGGTGAGCGCTACGTACATCATCGGGCGGATGACGACCTGCCCCTCGCGCGCCACCGGCCGCTCCTGGATGGCGTGCATGCCGAGCACGCCCGACTGCGGCGGGTTGACTATCGGCGTCGACATCAGGGAGCCGAACACGCCGCCGTTGCTGATCGTGAACGTGCCGCCCTGGAGCTCCTCGGGCATCAGCTTGTTGTGGCCAGCGCGCTCGCCGAAGTCGCCGATGATGCGTTCGACCTCGGCGAAGGAGAGGCGTTCGGCGTCGCGGATGACCGGCACGACCAGCCCCTTCTTCGCCGACACGGCGACGCCGATGTCGTAGTAGTTCTTGTAGACGATGTCGGTGCCGCGGATCTCGGCGTTGAGCTGCGGCACCTGCTTGAGCGCGTCGATGGCGGCCTTGACGAAGAACGACATGAAGCCAAGGCGCACGCCGTAGCGCTTCTCGAACGGCTCCTTGTACTGCTTGCGCAGCTCGATGACGCCCGTCATGTCGATCTCGTTGAAGGTAGTGAGCAGCGCCGCGGCGTGCTGAGCCGCTACCAGCCTTTCGGCTACCTTCCGCCGGAGCGGGCTCATCGGCACTGTCTCTTCTTGGCGCTCGTAGTCAACCGGCGCCGCGTCGCTCTCGGCCGAGTCACCGCTGTCGGAGGCCGCTTCGTGTTCGCGTTGAGCGAGGTAGGCCTGCACGTCCTCCTTGAGGAGGCGTCCACCCAGGCCGCTCGCTCTCACCTCCGAGGCGACGAGACCGTGTTCGTCGAGCAGGCGTTGTGCCGCTGGCAGCACGCTCGTCGGCTCGGTCCCGGCCGGAGCGGAGTCCCGCTCGCCGGCGTCGGCCGGCCGCGGCGTCTCCGCGGCCGCGGGCTGGGCGACCGACTGGCTAGCGGTCCCCGACACGGCCTGATGGTCGGTTCGCTCGGCGCCGGCAGTGGGCGCCTCGGCCGCCACGACCCGGCCCGCCGCGCTCTCGGCCGCTTTACTCTCGGCCGCTTTACTCCCGGGCGCCTTGCTCTCGGCCGACGCGCTCACTGCCGCCTCGCCCCCGGACGCCGTCGCCGCCGCACCGCTGGCGTCGATCCGTGCGATCACCTCTCCGATGGCGGCCGCGTCACCCACCGACTTGAGCTGCTCGGTGAGCACGCCGGCCACGGGTGATGGCACCTCGAGCGTCGCCTTGTCGGTCTCGACCTCGACCAGCGCCTCATCCTGCGCGACGGTGTCGCCCTTCTGCTTCAGCCAGGCCCCGATGAAGACCTCGCTTATCGACTCACCTGCCGCTGGCACCTTCACGTCTGTTGCCATCTGGAGTTCGCTCCTCTTTCGCCGGCGACCGTGAGCTGCTGCCAGTCCCCTAGTAGCAGGCACTGGCTGCCTATCGCGGCGGAAAATCGCGCTCTAGTCGCCGAACGCTTCGTCGATAAGCATGGCCTGTTCGAGCCGGTGCGCGGCGCCCGAACCGGTCGCCGGGCTCGCCGACTCCGGCCTGGAGACGCCGCTGAACGGCCTGCCGGCCACGCTTTGGCCCCATCGTATCCTCAGGAAACGCCACGCCCCCATGTTGGCGGGCTCCTCTTGAACCCAGAGCACCTCGGCGTTTTGAGCGTACCTGCCGATGGTGTCGTCGATCTGCTGCTGGTTCAAGGGGTAGAGCTGCTCGAGGCGCACGATGGCGACGTCGTCTGCGTGCTTCTCTTCGCGTGCCGCGATGAGCTCGTAGTAGAGCTTGCCGCTGGTGAGCAGCACCCGCCTCACCTTCGAAGGCTCCACCGAATCGTCGCCGATGACGCGCTTGAAGCCATCTGAGCTGAACTCCTCGAGGCTGCTGACCGCCAGTGGGTGGCGGAGCAGGCTCTTGGGGGTCATCACGATAAGCGGCTTGCGGAAGGGCCTGAGCACCTGCCGCCTCAGCAGGTGGAAGTACTGTGCCGGCGTGGTCGGATAGGCGACCTGCATGTTGTCCTCGGCGCACAACTGCAAGAAGCGCTCGAGGCGGGCGCTGGAGTGCTCGGGACCTTGACCCTCGAACCCGTGCGGCAGCAGCATGACGAGGCCGGAGAGGCGGTTCCACTTCTCCTCGGCGCTGGCCAGGAACTGATCGATGATCACCTGCGCGGCGTTGGCGAAGTCGCCGAACTGCGCCTCCCAGATCACCAGCCCGTCGGGACGGTCGACGCTGTAGCCGTACTCGAAGCCGAGCACACCCGCCTCCGAAAGCGGGCTGTTATGGACGTCGAAGACGCCGCCTGCACCTCTGGCCAGCTCCGCCAGCGGGACGTGCTCGTGGCCGTCGACGGTGTCGTGGAAGACCGCGTGACGGTGGCTGAAGGTGCCGCGCTCGGTGTCCTGGCCGGTGAGCCGGACGCGTGTGCCGGCAGTGACCAGGCTGGCGAACGCCAACGCCTCGCCGGCCGCCCAGTCGAGGCTGGTCTCGCCGCGAGCCATCTCCAGCCGGCCCTTGAAGTTTCGCCTCAGCTTCGGGTTGAGGTTGAACTCCTCTGGCACCTGCGTCATCGCCTCGAGCCAGTTGGCGGCATCGGCCCTTTCGATGCCGGTATGGACCTCAGGAGCGTCGGCGTCGCGACCGCCGACGAAGTCTTTCCAGATCCCCTCCAAGGTCGAGTACACGAGCTTGTAGTCCTCACTGCGCGCCTCGAAGAGGTGCTCTTCAAGCAGCCGCCTACGATCGTCGGCGATCTGCTCGGCGTCCTCCATGCTCACCTCGCCAAGCCTGAGCAGCCGGTCGCGGTAGGCCTCGCGCACGCTCTTGCGTTGGCGCACCTTGCCGTACATCACCGGTTGGGTGAAAGCCGGCTCGTCGGCCTCGTTGTGGCCGAGGCGGCGGTAGCAGTACATGTCGATAACGACGTCACGCTTGAACTCATGACGGAAGTCGAGCGCCAGCTCGACTACCTGGGCCACCGCCTCGGGATCCTCGCCGTTGACGTGGAAGATCGGGCTCTGCAGCATCTTCGCGACGTCACTGGCGTAGGTGGTGCTGCGACCCTGACGCGGACCGGTGGTGAAGCCGACCTGGTTGTTGACTATCACGTGCAGCGCACCGCCGACCCTGTAGCCCTCGAGGGCACTGAGGTTGAGCGTCTCCTGCACGATGCCTTCGCCGGCGAAGGCCGCGTCACCGTGGATAAGCACCGGCAGCACCGACTCCCTGCCGAGGTCAGCGCGGCGGTCCTGCTTGGCGCGCGTGCGACCGAGCACCACGGGGTTGACGTACTCGAGGTGAGACGGGTTGAAGGCCAGTGAGAGGTGGACGTTCGCGCCGTTCTCCGCTGTCCTGTCGCCGGAGAAGCCGAGGTGGTACTTGACGTCGCCGCGCCCGAGGTGCATCTGCGGATCCTTGTCCTCGAACTCGCGGAAGATGCTGCTCGTGCTCTTGCCGAGCACGTTGGCGAGCACGTTGAGCCGACCGCGGTGGGCCATGCCGAAAACGACCTCGGCGGTGCCCTGCTCGGCCGACTTCTCGATCACCAGGTCGAGCAGCGGGATCAGTGTCTCGCCGCCTTCGAGCGAGAAGCTCTTGGCGCCGACGTACTTCTTCTGCAGGAAGTCCTCGAAGATGGTGGCGTCGGTAAGCTTGGTAAGGATGCGCAGCTGCTTGTCACGGCTTAGTGGCAAGCGGTTGCGCGAGCCCTCCATGCGCCGCTGGAGCCAGACGCGCAGCTCCAACCGATCGATATGCATGAACTGGGCGCCAATGCTGCGGGTGTAGGTCTCCTTCAGCCCCTCGATTACCTCCCCGACCGTGCTCGCCCCCGGCAGCACGTTGCCGAGGACCGGCCGGTCGAAATCCGCCGCCGTCAGTCCGTAGAAATCGGGGTCGAGCTCGGGGGCGGCGAAGGGCTCGCTGCCTAACGGGCTGAGCTTGGCGAGCCGATGTCCTCTTACCCGGTAGTTGCGCACCAGCCGGTCGAGCTTCTGCTGCAGGACGGCCGCCGCGGCGCCGACCTCGGAGAGTTGGGCGTCGGTGGCTCCGCTCGGGGGGTTGAAGAGGCTCCTCGGCGAGAACGACGGCGCCAAATGCCTACCGGCTAGACCGTTCGGTCCAACACCCGCGAAGTACTCCCGCCAGTCCTCGTCGACCGAGGACGCCTCTTCGAGGTAACGCAGGTAAAGCTCTTCGACGTAATCGAGGCTGCCGCTACCGATAGCCCTCGAGGCGGCGTCGGGGTCGGAGCCTAGGTGATTAGCGGGTCTGTGAGGCAGCTCTGAGGAGCCGTTGGGTGCCATGTCAGCTTGGTTGTAACACGCGTCCCCGTCGCTACAGCGTGCCGCATCCGACCTACGTAGAACGCCCCGGCGGGCGCCGTGTGGCTTACCCTCAAGAAGATGGCAGGCAACCAACCCGCTTCCACCACCGCGACGGGGCCGGCCGCCGTTGACCGCCCGGTCGCGGTGGTGAGCCTGGGCGAGATGCTCATCGACCTCGTCCCGGAGCGAGGCAGCGGCGGCGGCACGAGTCTCGGCGAGGCCCGGCGTTTCGTCAAAGCTGCCGGTGGGGCCCCCGCCAACGTCGCTGTAGCCACGACCAAGCTCGGCGTCAACGGCGCGCTGATAGCCGCGATCGGTGATGATCCGTTCGGTCGCTTCCTGTTGCGAGAGCTGGCCGACAACCGGGTCGACGCCAGCGCCGTCGCGCTCGTTCCTCAGCAGACCGCGGTCGCGTTCGTGGGCCTGAGTGAGGCGGGCGAGCGAGACTTCATGTTCTACCGCGCCGACGCGGCACACGACCGGTTGAGCGTCGAGCAGGTTGAGCGCGCCTTGGCCCTGCCTGCCTTACGGGGAGCCAGCGTGCTGCACGTCGGCTCCAATAGCCTCGCCGCGCAGCCGGCGGCCGACGCAAGCGAACGCGCTATCGAGCTCGCGACGGGCGCGGGCATGACCGTGTCGATGGACGTCAACCTTCGACTACCCTTCTGGGACGATGAGCG
Organism: Trueperaceae bacterium; assembly: GCA_035646755.1. GTDB lineage: Bacteria > Deinococcota > Deinococci > Deinococcales > Trueperaceae > DASRWD01. The sequence goes on from DASROV010000303.1 coordinate 5,858, forward strand.
CCGAGCGAAAGCGGCGGTAGAGCGCCTCCTGCCGCATGCCGGCCTCGTGAAGCTGAGCCTCGAAGAGCTCGAGTTCCTGGTTGGCGAAACCGGCCATGACGCCGGCCATGACGCCGGCCATGACGCCGGCCATGATGCCGGCCTTGACGCCGCCCATGACGGCGCCCATGACGGCGCCGAGCGCTTCGCCGCCAGCCTGCTGGCCAGGAATGCGCGTCTGGTCTGCGTCACCCTCGGTCGGGGCGGCGCCTGGTACTTCACCGCCGCCGGCTCGGGCAGCGTGGCCGCGCCGGTCGTCGCCAGCGTCGACACCACAGGCGCCGGCGACGCCTTCGCGGCGGCCATCCTCGCCGCTCACGTCGCCACCCCTTCGCGGTGGGCCGATCCCGCGGCGACGCGCGAGGCCGTCGGCCGGGCGTGCGCTTACGGTGCGCTTACCACCACCCGCCGCGGGGCGATCCCGGCCTACCAGGACGCGGCCGCCCTGCAGAACTTCATCACCTCCGCCGGTATCGCGTGGTAGGAGTGAGGACGTGAACGGGTCGCCCTCGGACCACGTCCTCGACGTCAACTGGCCCGGGGTCGATGTCTTGGCTGCCGCCGAGCGACTCGCCGGCAGGGTGAGGCGCACGCCGCTGCTCGAGTTCGAACTGCACGATGGCCGGCCGTTCTTGGTAAAGCCCGAATCGTTCCAACCTATCGGCTCATTCAAGCTACGCGGCGCCACCAATTTCCTGGCCGTCCTCGACCCCGAGGTGCGTGCGCGCGGGGTGGTAGCTCAGTCGAGCGGCAATCACGCCCAGGGCGTGGCCGCCGCCGCCAGGGCCTTCGGCGTGCCGGCGACGATCGTGATCCCCGAGGGCGCTCCGGAGATAAAGGTGAACAACACCCGCGCGCTCGGCGCCACCGTCGTGCGCTGCGAGAACACGCAGGAGGCTCGCGAGCGCACCGCGGCGGCCATCGCCGAACGGACGGGGGCGACGCTGGTACCCCCTTACGACGATCCCCACATCGTCTCCGGCCAGGGCACCGTCGGCCTCGAGATCCTCTCCGACCGTCCGGACGTCGCGAACGTCATCGTGCCCATCGGTGGCGGGGGGCTGGCGGCAGGCATCTGCGTGGCGCTCGCGGGTCGTGGCAGCCGGGCCAAGGTCATCGGCGTGGAGCCTGCGTTCGCCGCCGACGCCAAAGACTCGCTGGCCGCTGATGCCCCCGTGAGCTGGCCCGCCGAGCTGGTCAACCGCACCATGGCCGACGGGGTGCGGACGCAGAGCATCGGCAGGCTCAACCACGCCATCCTCAAACACCACTTGACCGGCGTCGTGACCGTCGAGGAGGACGCGATCAGCGAGGCCGTGCGCTGGTACGCGCGGTCGGCGCGCCTTCTCGTCGAGCCCACCGGAGCGCTCTCGCTGGCAGCCTTTCGGCGGCTGTTGGCAGAACCGCTTGCCGACGGCGTCGCCCTCGCCGACGGACCCACGGTGGTGGTGGTCTCCGGCGGCAACGTCGACCCATCTAGGCTGTGCGAGATGCTCGTTGGTGGCTGAGCCGGTCACGGACTATCCTTAGGACGTGAGTCCGCTCGTCGCGCTGCTGCTGTTCGGCTTCATGTTCGTCATCGCCCTGTCCTTGACGATCTGGGCAGCGCTGACCCTCGGCGACCAGACGAGACGAGCCGAAGCGGAGAGCCAGTCGGTCGCCTACGTCCCGCTCGGCAGCTCAAGGCCGGTGTGGCGCAGCGAGGAGAACGAGGTAAGGAAGGCCGGCGGCATCGAGCGTCGCAGTCAGCCAAGCGGGGAACGTGCCGACGGCCGGCGCAGCACCGATCCGGCCGAGCGCCGAACCGGACTGCCCCCCGTGCCGCAGCCAGTGCCGGCGGCGTCGCCGGTCAACAAGGACGAGAACCACAGTGCCGGCGGCCCTGCCGACGGCCGTGCCGGCGACGGTGCCGGTGGCCCTGCCGGCGACGGTGCCGGTGGCCCTGCCGACGGTGGCGCCAGCGGCATCGCGGGCGCCAGCGCCGGCGGTGGCCGCAGCAACGACGAGTTTCGCGGAGCGCGAGCTACGGTTACCCAGCGCCCCAACAACGACGACGCGTTCGAGCGCTTCCTGGAGAACGACCGCGACTGAACCCGGCCGCGTTGCGCCTCAGGCCGGGGTCTGCTCCAGGCCCTTGAGGCGCTGGTAAGCGCTCTCGGCGCGGGCGCGCAGCTTGCTGTTGTCGGCCTTTCCGGCCATCATCAGGTGCATGTTGATGTGCTGATCGACGTCGCCGAAGATCGAGTTCAGAGCCTCTACCTCGTCGCCAGGGCGGAGGGTCGAGTCGTCACGGAACATGTGGGTGTAGGTGAACTCGAACTGCTGGTCGTCGATGTCGCCGTTGAGGTACCGCTCGAGCACCGTGAGGTAAGGAGCGAGGTTCGACCGGGCCGAATCGCTCGCCACGGCCACGGCCTCACCGGACGGTAGCTGCGAGAAGCCGGAGGTCAAGGCCTCGGGCGTGATGGCCCAGTTGTCGACGTTGAACACCGGCTGACCGTCGGCGAACATGATCACCTGCGGCGACTCGTGGTGGACGTTAGTGCGTTCGGCGACCAGGTTGCTCGCCGCCCTCGCCTCCACGACGCGGATCACGCCGCACATGAGGTCCTCGCGCGGCTCGAGCTTCTCCTGCACGAAACCGAAACCTTGCATGGTCTTGTGGCACGTGCCGGCCTTGAAGATCACGCTGGTCGGGTACTGGTCGAGGAACTCACTGACGTCCTCGGGGCTGGTGAGCAGGACTACGCGGTCTTTGAGCATCGGTAAATCGGTCTCCTTCAAGGTCAGTATGTCAAGAGTGTACGTGACGCCCACGCGGCACGGCGTGCCTCAGTTAGCGGACGCGGAGAACCCGCGCGGGCCGGTGGTATCCTCAGCAGCGTGCACAGGACGTCACAACGGCGCGCCATCCTACAGGCGCTCGAAGAGGCGCCGGGGCCGTTGACGCCGCAGGAAGTGCTGGAGCGTGCCGCGGCCTACCACCGCAGCCTTGGGCTGGCGACCGTATATCGCAATCTCAACGCGATGGAGGCCAAGGGCTACGTGAGCGCGGTGCACCTTCCGAACGAGTCGACCCGCTTCGAACGCGCCAGGCACGAGCATCATCACCATTTCGCCTGCGACTCGTGCGGGCAGGTGTACGAGCTCGACGCGAACTGTCCGGTCGCCGTGCTCGAGGGTGCCACCCTGCCCGGCGGCTTCCACGTGCGCGACCACTCGCTTACGCTCTACGGCTCGTGCCCGAGTTGCAACGCGCACGCCTAAGGCGAGTGCGCCGCCTGTGTTAACCTTGTGAGCGGCTTATAGCCGGGCTGTTCGCCCGGATCTTGGCCAAGGGACCACCCGCGGAGAGGTGTCCGAGTGGTTTAAGGAGCATGCCTGGAAAGCATGTGTATGGGGCAACCTGTACCGAGAGTTCGAATCTCTCCCTCTCCGCCATATCAACTTCAACAAACCGTCAACGGCGCTCAAGCGCCGGTGGACACCCCGGCCTGCGGCCTGCTCGCCACGGCCTCCTTGAGCGCGTCGACGAACGCGTCCTCGGGCTGGGCCCCGAGCACGCGTGTGGTCTTCATGCCGCTTCCTGGTGCGCCCTCGACGATGGTGTCGGGCACGCCGGAGATCCGGTAGCCGCTCGACAAGGTTGGGAACTCGTTCGCCTCGATGCCCTCGGCCGTGATGCGCGGGTTAGCCAACGCGAAGCGGAAGGCCGTTATCACCGCCTTGGGGCAGTACGGGCAGGTCGGCGTGACGAACGTGCGCAAGCGAACATCGGCGTCGACCTCGCTCACCTCCTGGAGGGAGCTGTCGACAGCACGTTGGCTGTCGCCCACCATGAGGATCGTCTCGAGCAGGGTGCTGAACTCGTAACCGCTCGGCAGCCCTAAGAAGCGCACGTTGAAGCGCTCTTCGCCCTTACGCCTGAACACCGTCGTCGGGGTGAGCGTTATGCCGGCCGCGGCGGCGGCCGCGTCGCCGGCCAGGGCCTTCTCGGCGACCGTGATCTTGTCGTTGGTGGCCGCAACTTCGCGCAACAGCTCGAGCGTCGCCTGCTGTTCGCCTGGCTCGTCGCGACCAGGCACGATGAGCTTGCCGCCGGTGTAGACGAGCAGTTCGACCTCGCTATCGAGCGGGGCGAGGACCTGCTCGACCTGAGCGCGTACTTCATCATCAAGCAATGGCATCTTTTACCCCTTCTTCCTTACATCTGACCAAGCGTACCGGTAGCGATACAGCGCGCGTGTTCCCATGCCTACCGACGCGCGGCCTACGGCTCCACGACGTGCACGCCGGCCCGGGGGCGAGTCGGTAACCTCATTCCGTGGCTCATCCAGCCGGTGGTAAGCTCGCGCCGTGTCAGGACCGGCACAAGCAGCCCCCAGTACGACCGTAGGCAGTCGACCGATAGGCGTGTTCGACTCGGGACTCGGCGGCCTCACCGTGCTCGCCGCCCTGATGGCGGCGCTGCCGCACGAACGCTTCGTCTACCTAGGCGATACCGCGCGTGTGCCGTACGGTTCGAAGCCGCTGGCGATGGTGCGGGGCTTCGCCGACGAGATCAGCGCCGAACTCTTGGGCCGCGAAGTGAAGGCCATCGTCATCGCCTGCAACACCGCCTCGGCAGCGAGCCTTCCTGAGCTGGCCGAGCGCTGTCCCGTACCGGTCTGGGGGGTGGTCGAGCCCGGCGTCGCCGCCGCCCTGCGTACTCACGCGGCCGACGATTCAACCGAGGCGCGCATAGGTGTGCTCGGCACGGTCGCTACGATCGCCGCCCGTGTCTATCAAGACCGCCTCGAGGCTGCCGGCGCCACGACCTGGGCGCGGGCCTGCCCGCTGTTCGTGCCGCTGGTCGAAGAGGGCCTGCAGGATAGCGACATCGCCAGGCTCGTGGTGGCTCACTACCTAAGCGACCGCCCTGCACTGGCGGCGGTAATTCTCGGCTGCACTCACTACCCGCTGTTGAAGCCGGCTCTGGCGCTGGCGCTTGGCGTAGACGTCACGCTCATAGACTCATCGGAGGCCGTGGCCGCCCACGTAGTCGGCCAACTGAGGAGCCTCGCCTTGCTGGCGCTGCCGGCCTCAGGAGGTCCGGCCGCCGCTCCAGGCGAGCGGCTCGAGTACCTGGTAACCGGCGACGTCGACGTCTTCCTCCACACCGCCGGCCGGCTTGGCGGGCCGGCAGCCCCGGCCACGCACGTTGACCTCGGCCGGCCCGGGCAGGCCCGCCCGGCGAGCGTCACGCGGCGGGTTCCCGCGCCGACCCGGGCCGTCAACATCAGCCCCGAGGCGGCGTGAGCGCCGCCGAGCGTGGCCCCGCCAACTCGCCGCGCCAGGGCCGCTCCGCCACCGAGCTGAGGCCGATCGAGGTGAAGGTTGGCTATGTGCCGCACGCGGAAGGCTCCGCCCTGCTCACCTGGGGCGCGACGACCGTCCTGGCGACGGTCACCATCGAAGCCAAGCTGCCGCCTCACCTACGCTCGAGCGGTCATAAGGGCGGCTGGCTCACCGCCGAGTACGCGCTGTTGCCCCGCAGCACGCAGGAGCGCTCGCAGCGCGAGAGGCTGTACAGCGGCGGCAGGACTCAAGAGATCCAGCGGCTCATCGGCCGGGCGCTGCGCAGCACCGTCGACCTCGATCAGTTCAAGGGCAAGACCATCACCGTCGACGTCGACGTCCTCATCGCCGACGGCGGCACGCGCTGCGCGGGCATCGTGGCCGGCTACGCCGCCCTCCACCAGGCCTCCGACAAGCTCGTGTTCGCAGGCGCCCTGGCCGAGTGGCCGTTGCGCCACGAACTCGGGGCTGTGAGTGTCGGCCTCGTCGGCGGGGAGACGCGGCTCGACCTCGACTACGCCGAGGACATGCGCGCCGAAGCGGACCTCAACGTGGTCGCCACCGCCGACGGCGACATCGTCGAGGTGCAGGGCGCCGGCGAGGGCGGACCGATAGCGGCGGAACGCTACGTCGAGCTTATCGCGACCGGCATCGAGGGCGCCAAGGGCGTCATTGCCAAGGTGAGACCACAACTGCGGGTCGGCGCCTGATGCCGAGCAAGCCTCTCAAGCTCGTCGTCGCCACGAGCAACATGGGGAAGCTGGCCGAGTTCAAGGACGCCCTCTCGCGGCTCGACCTGGTACTGCTCAGCCTGGCCGACACGGGCATCGAGTCGTTGCCGGCCGAGACGGGCGCCAGTTACGAGGAGAACGCGTTGTTGAAGGCCGGCTTCGTCGCGTTGCGGACCGGCCTGCCAGCACTGGCCGACGACTCTGGGCTGGAAGTCGACGCCCTCGGAGGCGCGCCTGGCGTCTACAGCGCACGCTTCGGCGGGCCGGGACTCAGTGACGGCGAGCGCATGGCCCACCTGCTCGGTCAACTACGGCAGGTACCGGCGACAGCCCGCGGAGCGGGGTTCAAGTGCGTTGTCGTGTTGGCCACGCCTGGCGGCGAGATCGCCAGCTTCGCGGGCGAGACCCGCGGCGAGCTGACGGCCGGCCCTCGTGGCGAGGGCGGTTTCGGCTACGACCCGATCTTCAGGAGCCGCGAGCTAGGCAAGACGTTCGCTGAGGCCAGCTTGGCCGAGAAGCGCGGCGTTAGCCACCGTGGCCGGGCGCTTGCCAGCTTCCTCGACTGGGCTATGACACCCGTTGGCAAACGCACCATCGAGTCCTTGACGCCGCCGCGGGAACACGGGCAGTAGGAACCGCCGCCGGCCGGCTCTTGCCATGCGCGAGCGCCCGAAGGCCCTCCATCAGCGCGCCGGCTCACACCTGGATGGTCACCCTGGCGCCGTCGCCGAGCAAGTGCACCGAATCGGTGAAGCGAATCACCCGCGACTGGTAGCCCATGGTGATGCTGTGCGTCCTGGCGCCGTTCTTGAAGAACTTCACGCCGCGCAACAGGTCGCCGTCGGTGATGCCAGTGGCGCTGAACACGATGGTCTTGCCCGGTGCCAGGTCCTCGGTGCGGTAGACCCGGTCGACAGAGCCGCCCTTCTCCTCCAAGCGCCTCTTCTCGTCCTCGTTGCGGGGCTTGAAGCGGCCGTGGATCTCACCACCGAGGCACTTGAGCGCCGCCGCCGCCAGCACGCCCTCGGGCGCGCCCCCGGTGCCCATCACGGCGTGCACGTTGGTGCCGCGAACCGCCGCTGACAGCGCCGCGATCACGTCACCGTCGCCGATTAGCTTGACGCGCGCACCGGCATCTCTCACCTCCTGGATCAGTTTGGTATGCCGCTCGCGGTCGAGGATCACGACCGTGAGGTCGTCGACGTCCCGGTCGAGCGACAGCGCGATGCCGCGCAGGTTCGCGGCCACCGGCCAGGTGAGATCGACCTTGCCCTTGGCGGGCGGGCCGACTATAAGCTTCTCCATGTAGGTGTCAGGTGCTTGGAAGAGTCCGCCGCGCTCGGCTAAAGCGATAACTGCCACGGCGTTGTTGATCATGCGCGCGGTGATGCCCGTGCCCTCCACCGGGTCGACGGCGATGTCGACTTCCCAAGCGTCGTCGCCGCCCCGCCCTAGCTGCTCGCCGATGTAGAGCATCGGCGCCTCGTCGCGCTCGCCCTCCCCGATGACGATCTCGCCATGGATCTCGAGCTCGTTGAGCACCCGCCGCATGGCGTCGGTGCCGGCCTGGTCGACGAGGTCGGAATCGCCCTTGCCGGCCACGCGGCTGGCGGCGATGGCGGCCTGCTCGGTGACGCGCACGGTGTCGAGCACCAGCGCCCGCTCGAGCTCGAGGCCCTTCGCGTCGGTGAGCTTGAGCGGCTCCTTGCGCCTGGCATCGCTCTTCACCTGACCAACTGCCCGGCGATCGCCGGCCGCCGCGCCGCTCTCGGCCTCGGTTTCGTGCCCGCGGTCGTCGTTGGCGATTCCCCTACCCATATCCGTAGCCGTGTCGCTCGCTCTTGCCATGACCCATCATCCGTCACCATCGCTTCACAGATGTGAGGTCGCGCCGCGGTTCGGAAACAGCCTCATGGTGAGTCGTCAGCGCTCTCCTGGTACTCGAACTCGCTCGGGGCTGGCGGCAGCACGAAACTCGACATCGGGTAATCGGCGTGGTCGGGTAGGCCGAGAGCGGTGATCATCGCCGTTACCCAGGCGACCGAGGTGTTGTAGTAGCGGCCGAGGTCGCTGTGCGTCTCGCGCGCCTCGATGCCCCAGATGTTGGTGCCGGTGCCGTTTATCCGCAGGTTGGGGTCGTCGTCGGCAAGCACGTTGGGATTCAACGAGAACAGCCGCTTGTTGGTGCGCGCCTCCAGGCCGAAGATGACGTTGGCGCTGACGACGTCGTTTACGTCCATGAGACCGGCGCCGGGGACCGCGAAACTGTCACACGGGTCGCCCTGGTCCAGCGGGAACGGCAGCGGCCATGGGCTGTCGAGGTAGGCCTGGGAGATCAAGCCCTTGTGACGACCCCACCACTGCCAACAGATGGCGTCGAGGGAGATGAACGCGTCGAAGGTGACGTCGAGGTTGTTGAGCGCCAGCAA
>DASROV010000304.1:0-8544 GCA_035646755.1 Trueperaceae bacterium
CATGGGAACATGGTCGCGCATGAGCTTCTTGTAGTGCTCGTCGTTCTCCACCGACCTTGCGATGCGGTCCATCATCATCACGGCCTCGACCGGGTGCTCGCCTACCGCGGTCTCGGCGGAGAGCATCACGGCGTCGGTGCCGTCGAATATCGCGTTGGCGACGTCCGACGCCTCGGCGCGCGTGGGCGTGGCGTTCTGGATCATCGACTCCAGCATCTGGGTCGCGGTGATTACCGGCTTGCCGGCCTCCATGCAGGCGCGGATCAGTGTCTTCTGGATGAGGGGTACGCGTTCGGGTGCCATCTCGACACCGAGGTCGCCGCGGGCGACCATCACACCGTCGACCTCACGCAAGATCTCCGCGAACCTGTCGACCGCGCTCGGCTTCTCGATCTTGGCCATGAGCTTGGCCTTCGAGCCCGCCCGCGCGAGGTAATGACGCGCCAGTAGCAGGTCGTCGCGACTGCGCACGAAGCTCATCGCCACCCAGTCGACATCGAGCTCAGCACCGAACTGCAGGTCCTCGACGTCCTTGTCGGTGAGAGCGGGCAGGCTCAGATGGGCGCCGGGGATGTTTATGCCCTTGTTGTTGCTCAAGCTCCCGCCCGAAACGACGACTGTGTCGATGACGCCAGCCTTGACGCCCTTCACCTCGAGCGTAAGACGGCCGTCATCGAGCAGCAGGACGTCTCCCAGCTTCACGTCGTTGCACAGGCCGACGTAGGTGACGCCTACGCGCGTCTCGTCGCCCGGACTGGCGTCGTCACAGGTGAGGGCGAACGGCGCGCCCGTGGCCAGCTCGACGCGGCCCTCGGCGAACGTGGCGACGCGGATCTTCGGCCCCTGGAGGTCCTGTAGGATCCCGACCGACACGCCCAGCCTGTCGGCCGTGGCGCGAATGGTGTCGACTGTGTTGCGGTGAACGTCGCGCGTGCCGTGCGAGAAATTGAGCCGGAACACGTTGACGCCGGCGTTCAGCAGCTCCTCAAGCACCTCGGAGGAACTGCTCGCCGGGCCCAGCGTGGCGACGATCTTGGTTCGCCTTACGGCTATCACAGCCGGAACGCAGCCTTGCCGAGGAACCGCGCGTCGGCTCCGAGGTCGGCCTCGATGCGCAGCAGCCGGTTGTACTTCGCGGTGCGGTCGCTGCGGCTGGCCGAGCCGGTCTTGATCTGACCGGCGTTCACCCCGACGGCGAGGTCGGCGATGAACGTGTCCTCGGTCTCTCCGCTGCGGTGGCTGATGACGTTGCGGTAACCGAAGCTCTTGGCGAGTTCGATCGCGTCCATTGCCTCGGTGAGGCTGCCGATCTGGTTGACCTTCACCAGGATCGCGTTGGCGACGCTCTCATCGATGCCGCGCTGCAGCCGTTTGACGTTGGTGACGAAGAGGTCGTCACCGACGAGCTGCACCCGCTCGCCGAGGCGCGAAGTTAGTTTCGCCCAACCGATCCAGTCGTCTTCGGCCAGGCCGTCCTCGATCGAGACGATCGGGTACTTCGACACCCAATCTTCCCAGAAGCCGATCATGTCGTCGCGGTCGAACTTCCGGCCTTCGGCCGCGAACGTGTAGACGCCCTTGTCGTAGTACTCGGTCGATGCCGGGTCGAGCGCGATGCCGATCTCGCTACCCAGGATGTAGCCCGCCTTCTCGATGGCTTCCAGGAGCACCTCGACGGCCTCATCGTTGCTCTTCAGGTCGGGGGCGAAGCCACCTTCGTCGCCGACGTTGGTGTTGTAGCCCCGGGAGCTGAGCACCTTCTTGAGGTGATGGAACGTCTCGACGCCGGCGCGGAGCGCGGAGCGGAAGTCGGCGAAGCCGTACGGCGCTAGCATGAACTCCTGCATGTCGACGGCGTTGTCCGCGTGCACACCGCCGTTGATGACGTTCATCAGCGGTACCGGCAGCACCCGGGCGTTGTTGCCGCCGAGGTAGCGGTAGAGGGGCAGGCCGAGCGTCTCGGCGGCCGCGCGAGCCACGGCCAACGACACCGCGAGAATCGCGTTGGCGCCGAGTTCGGCCTTGTTGGCGCTGCCGTCGAGCTCGATCATCAGGCGGTCGATGGCCGCCTGGTCGGTGGCGTCCATGCCGAGGAGTTCGGGGCCGATGCGTTCGGTGACGTTGGCGACCGCCTTGCTCACGCCCTTGCCGAGGAAGCGCCCGCCGCCGTCGCGCAGCTCGACGGCCTCGTGAGCGCCAGTCGACGCACCGGACGGGACCACGGCAGACGCTTCGATGCCGCTGCTCAACGCCACGATCGCCCCCACCGTCGGGTTGCCGCGCGAGTCGAGCAGCTCGATGCCGCGCACGTCTTCGATGATCGTCATGTCTACCTCCGTGACCTCACCACTCGCGAAAGGCTCGCGGCCGCCGGGCCGAATCGTACGCCAGTAAGCAAGCGCCGCAAGCAGCGGTTCGCGAGTCGGGTCGTCGTTCGCTTCAGCCGGTCCGCAGCGGAACCACCATAGCCAGATAGTTGTCGTCAGCGATGTCCCTGACCACGCTCGGCGCGGAACTGGCGCCCGAGAACTGTAGCCTTACGTCGCCGGTAACTGGCCCTAGTGCGTCGACGAGGAAACGCGCGTTGTAAGCGAGCGCGATCTCGGAATCGGTCCCATCCTGCTCTACCTGCAACTCTTCCTGGCTCCGTCCGAAGCTGCCCTCGGCGGTGATCGTCGCGGTGCCATCCTTGATGAAGAGGTCGATGCGGTTGTTGGCCGTCTTGTCGGCCATCAGCGACACGCGCCCCACGGCCTCTGCCAGACGCGTGGAGCTGAGCGTGATGGCGACGGGGAAGTTGGTCGGGATGACGCGCTCGTAGTCGGGGAAGGCGCCGTCCATGAGCTTGAGGTTGAGGGAGTACACGTCGTGCTCCACGCTGAGTTGCCCCTCGCCGAGGTGAAGCTTGACTTCGCCCTCGCCCAGGATCCGTACGAGCTCGTCGACGCTGCGGGCCGGAACGATCATGTCGGCGCTGATGCCGGCGCCCTGGTCGACGTTGTAGTAGGCAAGGCGGAAGCCGTCGGTGGCAACGGCCCTCAGGCTGTCGGCTCCGAACTCGAGCTTGACCCCGCGAAACACGGCTTGAAAGTCCGCGACCGCGGCCGCGTAGCGTGCCGCGCTGAGCGCATGCGTGAAGCCCTCGGCCGTCATGCTGCCGTCGTGGCTGTCGGCGAACGACAGCACCGGCGCCGAGGCGGCCGACACCAGCTGCAACTTGGTGGTGTAGGTGCCAGACGTGATCTGCAGCTCGTTGTCACCGAAGTCGAGCTCGACGTCGTCGGCCGGCAACGAGCGCACGACCATGCCGAACACGTGCGCCATTACCGCATGACTGGTTCCCGCCTCGACGTCGGCGGGCATTCGCGCGCGGATATCGATGTCCATGTTGCTGCCGGAGAGCTCTATGGCGCCCGGTTTGAGATCGAGCCGCAGTAGGCTCAGGCCCGGGTTGCTCGAGCGTGAGGGGATAACCCGCTCGACGTGCGCAAGGGTGTCGGCCAGGCTCTTCTTGGCGACCCTTACGATCATGCCGCTCTCCTGCCCGCGGAGGCCTGGAACGTCGGCGCCGACGAACCGTTGCCGGTGGGCGCGCGCGTACGATCGACCTGTTCGTGGAGTGACGTGACTTGGACTGGTCTCACTGTCCTGAGCATAACCGACGAACCGTGTCTGACGCGGGTCTTCCTTCGGTGTTTGAGGGGTCACGGCTTGCCGCTTGGTGGCGCGATACGAGCCGTGTTCTGTTCGGCTTCGGCCCTGTGGGTCTTGGCTCTCGCGGATGACATGTGGGCAGCGACCAAGACCGGCTGGGCACGAGTTGATACGATCTCATCAATTACTTATAGGTCGTAATCGTTAGTAGTAGTGCCTGTGGAAACTGTGGAAAACCCGGGGCAACGCCGACAGGCAAACGAACCGCCTGTTGACCCGATTGTGGAGAACCCATGCCCGCCTGTTGACAACTCTCAAGGCCCTCCACCGCTATCAACAACGCCGTCGTACACGGCATCTTTCCCCAGGCTAGCAAGCAGCTTATCCCCAGCTAGTAGACAGAGTTATCCACAGAACGTGAATTTCTCACAGCATCGCGATTAGGTGCGTCCTAGCCGGGCCAAATCACGACTTGGCCTGTGCACGGTTGATGAAAGCGCTCTCATTATCGATTCGTGGTCGGCGCCTGCGTGGCGCCAACTTGGCGCCCCTTGGCGCCCACTTGGCTTCAGACCAGGCTGTCTTTGAGGTTGCGCACGGCGCGGGTGAGGTCGCTTTCCTGTTCTAGCGCCGCCGTGACCTTCTGGACGGCGTACATCACCGTGGAGTGATCGCGGCCCGAGAAGTATTGGCCGATCTCCGGATACGAGTGCGCAGTAAGCTCCCTGATCAGGTACATCGCGATCTGCCTGGGCACTACCAACTCCTGCCTACGACCCTTGCCCCGCACGTCGTCGGGGTCGATGTTGAAGGCCTTGGCGGTGGTCGCGAGGATGTCGGCCATGCTTAGGTTGATGTCACTGGAAGCGAACACGTCAGAGAGGGCCTTGGCGACGGTCTGCCGGTTGAGCGGTACCTGGTTCATCGACGTGTAGACGATCGCGCGCACCAGGGCGCCCTCCAACTCGCGGATGTTCGACGTCACGTGACGGGAGATGTAGTCGATCACCTCGCCCGGTACCTTCACGCCGCGGTACGCGGCGTTCATCTGCAAGATCGCCATGCGGGTCTCGAGGTCGGGCGGTTGCACGTCGGTGATGAGCCCCCATTCGAAGCGACTGCGCAGGCGCTTCTCGAGCTTCGGGATGTCCTTCGGAGGGCTATCGGACGACACGATGAGCTGCTTGCCCGACTCGTAGAGCGCGTTGAACGTGTGGAAGAACTCCTCTTGCGTGCGCTCCTTGCCGCCGATGAACTGGATGTCGTCGATGAGCAGCAGGTCGATGCTGCGGTAGCGGTCGCGGAACTGCGTCATCTTCTTGCCCTGGATGGCGTCGACCAGGTTGTTGGTGAAGGTTTCCGTCGTGACGTACTCGACGCTCAAGGAAGGATGGCGCTCGAGGACCGCGTGCCCGACGGCGTGCATGAGGTGCGTCTTGCCGAGCCCGGACTCGCCGTAGAGGAACAGCGGGTTGTAGGTCTGTCCGGGCGATTCGGCCACAGCCTGTGCGGCGGCGTTGGCGAGATGGTTGTTCGGCCCCACGACGAAGTTGGCGAACACGTACTTGGGGTTGAGGTGGGGCAGCTTGCGTTCGCCGCGGGCCGGCGACTCTGGGGGACCGTATTGGGCGGAGCCGGAAAGATCCTGCGGAGCTGACCGGTCGTTTCTGGCGTGTGTAGGGTCGCCGTTGCCGCCAACAGCGGCGCTCGACGAGCGCGACGATGCACTGAAGAGGTCTTGTTGCTCGGTGTTCTGAGCGCCAACGACGCGGAACGCGACCCGCGCGGTGCGAGCGCCGATGTCCCGGAGGGCGGCCTCCAGCACCTCGGTGTAGTTGTTCCGCAGCCAGTCTCGGGCGAACGTGTGCGGCACGCCGATCACGAAGGCGCCATCGTCGAAGCCGACCGGTCGCACCTGCTCGAACCAAGTACGGAACTCGACCTCGGGAATCTGTCCCCTTACCGATTGCAGGATGTCGTTCCAGATTCCGTGTTCGGCGCCTGACACCGTCGTCCCTTCACCAAGCGTGAGCGGCTCGGTTGAGCGGTTCACGGGGCTATGCCTTTAGTTGACGTCCCGTTCGCGACACGGGCCGTCTTGAACAAGAGCTTGCGCTCGGGTGTTCGGTGACCGAAGGCCGGCTAGCCAGCCGGCTCTCGGTAATGGCTTGCGCCGCTGGCCGTCGCGCCTGGTGCGGCTTGCGCTCTGCGTCGCTCGGTGTCTACGCCGAGCGTGGCTCTGGCTCTATGTCAGCGCCGAAGGATGCCAAGAAATACGTCACCCACGCGAAACGGTGGATGGGACCGTGGCTTCGGCCGGAACGCCAGTGTATCAGATGGTCCGGGCGGTGGGGTCCGAATCCCCCCGGGGCCCGCTCCTCACGCGCACTCGTTAGCGCAGGGGTTCATGCTGGTGCTGGGACCGGCGTCCGACCACCGGTACGGTGGGGAACCGCGCGAGGCTACGCTGTTCCTTATACTTCCTATTCGAGATGACGGCCGCTGACCCCAAGACCCGCTACTGCTACGTGAATTGTCGCGCCCGCCTGTCACGTAGGATTCCGAGGATGGGTTCTGTGGGTATCGATGCGCGCGGTGGCGGTGTGACATGAGCGAGCGCTTTACCGTCATCGTTATCGGCGGCGGCCACGCTGGCATCGAGGCCGCGGTGGCAGCGGCCAACCTCGGCTGCCGGGTCGCCCTGATGTTGCCGAATCCCGACAAGATCGGACTCATGCCTTGTAACCCGGCGATAGGAGGCCCTGGCAAGTCGCAGATGGTTTACGAGCTTCACGCGCTCGGCGGCGTGATGGGTCAACTGGCGGACGCGACCGCCATCCACACGCGAACCTTGAACGCCAGCAAGGGCGCGGCGGTCCAGTCGCTGCGCGTGCAGAACGAGAGGGACGGGTACGCCGCCGCGGCGCGGGAACTCGTCGAGAGCCAACCCGGGATCGAGGTAGTACGCGCCGAAGCCGCGGAACTGCTCGTCAGCGACGGCCGCATCACCGGAGTCAAGGTCACCGACGGTCGCGAGATCGCCGCCAACGCGGTCGTGCTCTGCACCGGGACCTTTCTGGCCGGCGTCGTCTGGTACGGCAAGCACCAGCGCCCCGCAGGTCGACAAGGGGAGCCCCCGGCGCGGCACCTCTCGTCGAGCCTGGTCGCCAGCGGGCACCGTTTATTGCGGCTCAAGACCGGCACACCGCCTCGAATCCGTGCGGATTCGGTCGACTTGAGGGCACTAGAAGAGGTGCGCTCCGATGATCCACCGGGATCCTTCACCGGTGTGCCCGGCCCGCGGATGTCGAGCACGTCGACCTGGCTGACACGCACCACGCCCGCCACTCACGAACTCATAAACGCCAACCTCTCCGAATCGGCGATGTACGGCGGCGAGATCGACGGAAAAGGGCCGCGTTACTGCCCGTCGATCGAGGACAAGGTCGTGCGGTTCGCCGACAAGGATCATCACCTCCTGTTCGTCGAGCCCGACGGGGTCGACACCAGCGAGCTGTACCTCCAAGGATTCTCGAGTTCGATGCCGCCCGTGTTGCAGGACGACATGATCCGCACCCTGCCCGGGTTCGAGCACGCGGTTATTCACCGTTATGCCTACGCTGTCGAGTACGACGCGATCGAGCCGTCTCAGCTCGACGTCACGCTGATGTCCAGGCGCGTGGCTGGCCTCTTCTCGGCTGGCCAGATCAACGGCACCTCCGGGTACGAGGAGGCCGCCGCACAAGGCCTCCTTGCCGGTGTGAACGCCGCGCGGTTCGCGTTCGGCCAGCCTGGCGTCACCGTGCGCCGCGACCAGGCGTATATCGGCGTGATGGTCGACGACTTGGTCAGGGGCGGGCTCGAAGAGCCGTACCGCATGTTGACGTCTCGAAACGAGTTCCGACTCCTCCACCGTCAGGACAACGCCGAGGAGAGGCTGGTGGCGCTCGGCCACGATTGGGGCTTGGTGTCGACCGAGCGGCTGATCGAGGTGGAGGCATCCGAGGCGAGGGTGGCCGGCGAGGTCGCAAGGCTTCAGCGCTCGCGCATGCTCGGTGAGTCCGTAAGCAAGGTCATCTGTCGGCCTGGCGTCGGTTACGACGACGTCGTCGCCGCCATCGGCGAAGGCGACCGTGAGCTCACGGCCAGGGAGCGGTACAAGGTCGAGACGCGCATGCGTTACGACGCGTACATCGCGCGCGCCAGGAAGCAGTTGGCCGAGCGGGCCGATTTCGAGGGCAGGTCGCTCGACGGCGTCGACTATCGCAGCGTCGCCAGTCTGTCTCACGAAGGCCTTGAGGCGCTCGAGCGTGCGCGGCCGGCGAGCGTGGGCGCGGCGCAGCGCGTACGGGGCGTGCGCGACGGCGACATCGCCGCGCTATTGATTCATCTGGCCGCGAGGAGCGGGCGCAGGCGGGCCGACACCGAGCGAGTCGGCGTGGCGACGTAATGGTAGGACGTGACGCCTTCCGCAGCTGAGGCGGCATTCGGTGCCGGGTTCGATAACGCGGCCGAACGCGTTCGGGCCCGCGCCAAGAGCCGCATTCGGGCGCTCGCGATGTGTCGCGTTCGGGAGCGCGATCGCGGTTGAGGGCCACAACGACGGCACTCGGGCGCGCGGACGATGTTTCACGTGAAACATTCGCACGCGAGAACGAGCCTCGCGTTTGGGGGGACCACTTGAACTGGAGCCGCGTGAGCGAGCTGTTGAGGGGATCGACGTTGCTGTTGGTCGGCCGGTCCTTGATCGCCATGGCACGAGTCGGATGAACGCGTGAAGGATGCCGCAGGCGTACATCGTGCCTTCGCCGAGCTGTTGGCTCGCTACCATGGGACGCTAGATCTCCTCTCGGGCGCGGGACTGGACGACGTCGACAGGCTGATCGAGGA
>DASROV010000305.1:0-8259 GCA_035646755.1 Trueperaceae bacterium
GAGTAGCGCCGAGCCGGCCACGTAGCACAGGTTCCAACCAAGGCCGAGCAGGAACAGCGCGAACGCGATGGGCAGGACGTTGGGCGAGAGCGGCGCGACCAGGCAGGCGGCCAACAGGAACAGCGCACCGAGCGTGGCCACCGGTTTGCGCCCCCAGTGATCGGTGAGGCGACCCGAGATTATCGAGAACGCGAACATGCCGAAGGTATGGCTCGAGAACACCAGCGAGATGCTGGCCAGCGTGTGGGCGTGCTCGTGCATGTGAAGTGAGGTCATCTGCATCAAGCCGACCATCACCATGTGGGCGGTGACCACGCTTATCACCGCAGTGCGGATGCGCGCGTCGGCGAACATCCCGCGGATGGTGCGAGCCGGAGCGTCGTCGACACCGCCGCGCTCTTCGTGACCGATGGCCTCGCCGATGACCTTCGGCTCAGGGCGCAGCGCGGCGAAGAGCAGCAGCGCGGTGAGCAAGAAGCCGGCGCCGGTGGCCAGGTAGGGGCCGGCGATGGCGCTGAAGCCGAGCGACTCCATCAAGCGGCCGGTAGGCGCGACGAGCGCCGGTCCGACCACGCTGCCTACTGTGCCGCCCAATACGACGGTGGCGATGGCGCGGGCACGCCGAGCCTTGGGCGTCACCTCGGCGGCGACGAAGCGGCCGAGCTGTACGGCGGCGTTGCCCGAGCCGGCGATGAACAGCGCGACCAGCACCAGGAACAGGCTGCCGCTGGCGACGCCGACCATCGACAGCAGCGCGCCGGCCGCGCCGGTGAGGAGCGCCGTGCTAAGCGCGCGCCTGCGTCCGATGCGGTCAGAGAGCCGGCTCCACAACAGCGAGCCGAGCGCGATGCCGACCTGGTTGACGGCCGACGGCAGGCCGGCAAGCGAGGTGAGTCCGGATAGCTCCGCGCCCACGATGGCCGCCACCGTGGCGGCGGCGACCGTGCCGGCCGAGCCGAGGCTTTGGCTGACCAGCAGCGCGATCGTGATGCGGCGCGACTGGCGCCTTCGCAACTCGAGTTCGGCTTTGCTGGCTTCGACCACGGCCTAAGAGCCTACACCCGAGGCGGCCGGCCGCGTCGAGCGCTTCTCACGCCGGCGAGCGAGGGCTGCTTCGAGCAGCTCAGGTGCGCGGCAGGACGACGCGCACCCGGTGCGTGCGGCCCGCGTCGGCCAACGGGATCGTGGTGCCGGCCAGCCGGCGTCCGTCGAGCTCGAGGCCGACTGCAGTGCCACCCGCGCGCTCGCGTTCGACCTCGATGAGGTAGCTACTCGAGCCGTGCCGGTAGCTGACGGTGAAGCCCGGCCAGCTATCGGGGATCACCGGCGCGATGTCGAGGCCGCCGTCAAGGCGCTTGAGACCGAGCAGTCGCTCGATGCCGAGGCGGTAGAGCCAACCGGCCGAGCCGGTGTACCAGGTCCAGCCGCCGCGCCCGACGTGCGGCGGCCAGCCGTAAACGTCGGCCGCGACGACGTACGGTTCGACCCGGTAGTGGGCCGCGGCTGGGTGCTCCGCGGTGCGCTCAGCGGGGTTGAGCATCCTGAACAGCGCCATCGCGCGGTCGGCATGGCCCTCTTGCGCCGTCGCCCAGGCGAACCAGATCGCCGCGTGCGTGTACTGGCCCCCGTTCTCGCGCACACCGGGCGGGTAGCCCTTGATGTAACCGGGGTCCATGGCGCCGTCGTCGAACGGTGGCGTTAGCAGCAGGATCAACGACTCGTCGTCCAACACCAGGCGCTCCTCGGCCGAGCGCATCGCCGTAGCCCTACGCGACTCGTCAGCTTCGCCGGAGAGCACCGACCAGGCCTGGGCGATGACGTCAATCTTGGCCTCGTCGCTGGCGTGCGAGCCGAGCGGGGTGCCGTCGTCGTAGAAGGCCCGCAGGTACCAGGCGCCGTCCCAGGCGTTGGCCTCGGTCGCCGCCTGGTAGGCCGCGGCCTTGCCGCGGAACCGTTGCGCAAGCTCGTCCGCGCCACGTGCATCGCAAAGCGTCGCGAACGCCCGCAGGGTCGTGGCTAGGAAGAACGCCAACCACACGCTCTCCCCCCTGCCGTCCGCCCCGACCCTGCTCATGCCGTCATTCCAGTCGCCGCTGCCCATCAGCGGCAGGCCGTGAGCCCCGGTCGTGGTGGCGCGCTCGAGTGCCCTCACGCAGTGCTCGAACAAGGAGCCCGTCGCCTGCCCGGGAGGGAACCGGTCGTAGCTCTCGTGCACGCCAGGCGGCAGTTCGGGCGCGCTCAGGTAGGGAACAACCTCATCGAGCACGGCGGCGTCAGCGGTGGCCGCGACGTAGCTGGCGGCAACGAACGGCAACCAGGCGAGGTCGTCGGAGAAGCGCGTGCGCACGCCCTGGCCCCGCGGTGGGTGCCACCAGTGAAGTACGTCGCCCTCCTCGAACTGGTGGCGAGCGGCGTTGAGCAGCTGGTCCCTCGTCCACTGTGGCCGCACGTGCAAGAGCGCCATCACGTCTTGCAGCTGGTCGCGGAACCCGAAGGCGCCACTGGCCTGGTAGAAGCCGGCCCGGCCCCAGAGGCGCCCTGCGACGGCCTGGTAGAGCAGCCAGCGGTTGAGCATGAGGTCGAGCGTCGGCTCGGGCGTGCGCACCTCGACCGCGCCGAGCAGGTCGTCCCAGAACTCGTCGGTGTCGCGAAGCGCCCGTTTCACTCGCTCGCCCTCACGGAACTCGGCCAGCAACGCCGTGGCGTGCTCGTGGTCGGCGCCGCGGCCGACGACGAAGTGAAGCGTCTGCGACCCGCCCGGCGGTAGCTCGAGATGGAGTTGCAGTGCAGCGCACGGATCGACGCTCGGCCGTGCCTCGTCGCCCAGCCCGATTCGCCCGAGTCCCGCCGGTCGCGCGAGCGACCCTTCACGGCCGATGAACTCGGCGCGGTCGGTGGTGAACCCGTGCGTAGGAAGGCTGCCCGCGACGAACGCGACCTGGGGCGCGAAGTCGGCGCGGAAGGGGTTGCGCGCCATCAGGGCGCCGTGCTCGGCGTCGTACCAGGCCACGACGTGGTGGCGGTTGTCCTCGGGCGTGGTGCCAAGCACCCACTGCAGGTAGTAAGTGGCGGTGAGGCGGCGCTGCCGCGGCTGCAGGTTGGTAAGCGTCAGCCGCACCAGCTTCACGGGCGCGTCGGGGGGCACGACCATCGTGAGCTCGTGCTCTAGGCCGTGGCTCACGTGCTCGAAGACCGTCTTGCCGGCGGTGTGGCGAGTGCGGTAGCCGCCGGGACCTGGCGTCGGTCGCGGCGTTGGGGTCCACACCGAGGCCGTCTCCTCGTCGCGCAGGTAGAGCACTTCGCCGCTGGGGTCGACCACCGGGTCGTTAGACCACGGTGACAACCGGTTCTCCGAGCTGTTGACAGCCCAAGTGGTGCTCGAGCCAACCTCGCTCACCAAACAGCCGAACTGCTCGTTGGCCAGCACGTTGATCCACGGCGCCGGGGTCGGGGGCGCCGGCTCGGGGCGGTCCTCACTGAAGATCACGTACTCCTTGCCGTCGCTACTGAAGCCACCGAAGCCGTTGTCGAGCAGGAGGTCGTCGGGCTGCCCGAGCGGCTCGCCGACGAACGCGTCGACGAGGTCAGGAGCGGAAGCCGTGAAGGCCGGAAGGAGCCCCGTCTCGCTCGGCGCGGCGAGCAGCCTGTCGAGGTCGACGCCGGCGTCGAGCGACACCGCCGCCACGGCCTCGAGGAGCGTGAGGTCGGCGGCCTCGAGGCGGGCGCGGACGAGCAGGAAGATACCGCCACTGCGGCCCACCCAGCTGCCCGACGCCCCGTCTTCGACGAGGGCGCGCACCGCCTCCTGCGTGCCATGGCGATAGCCACCCTCGCTGATGTCGAGGACCACGAGGTCGATCTTCAGGCCGCGCTCGCGCCAGCGCCGATGGGCGCTAAGGACCAGCCGGGCCATCTCGAGCTGCGCGACATCGGCGACCTTGACGAGCAGCAGGGGGTTGTCACCCGAGATACCGAACGCCCACAGGCCCTGCTGAGCGCCGTGGTTGCGGCCCCGCGCCTCCTTCGAGCCGCGCGCGGCCGAAGTGGGGAACATCACGCGGGACAAGAGGGTGTCGAGGAGCGCGAGCTGCCTGGAGTCGATCGCCTGCAGCTGGAGCGCACTCCGCTCGCCCTCCTCGGCGGCCGCCACGGCAATATCGAGGCTGTCCCAGTAGCGGTAGCGCCGGGCCAGCTCGAGGACCGCGGGCCTGGAGTCAGCGGCTATGGTCACCCAGGCCAGCTCCAGGCCGCCGCTTGGCGGGAGCGTTACTGTCGCCCGTAGGCAGGCCACGGGATCGAGCGTCGCACCTAGGTTGCCGCCGAGGCTCGGGCGCAGCGCGCCGGCGGGTCGACGGACGTCGCCACCGCGACCGATGAACTCGCGCCGGTCGGTCTCGTACTCGAGCGGTGCTGCCAGCGGCTCGCGAGCTACGACCATCTCGAGCAGGTAGCGCGGCGCGGCGTCAGCCTCGCGCAGGCGTCTGTGGAAGATGAGGGCGCCGAGCTCGGCGTCGAAGCTGCTCTCGATGAACAGGTTGCTGAACGCGGGGTGGCGAGCGTCGGCGGCGTGCTCGGCGAGGACCACCTCGGCGTAGCTGGTGAGCGCGAGCCGGCGCTCGCTCGGGCCGAGGTTGGTGAGCTCGAGCCGCCTTATCTCGACGTCGTCCTCGGGAGCGACGCTCACCTCGAGGCGGCTGGCGACGCCTGCCACCTCGCGCCTGTACTCGACCTTGTGAGGCAGGAACGTCACGCTCTCCTTGTCCGCCGAGCGCGGGGCGGGGTTCCTCGTTGCCGACCAGTACTCCCCGGCCTCGAGGTCGCTGAGGTAGAGCCAGTGACCGGCGTGCTCCTGAGTAGGGTCGTTGCGCCAGCGAGTGAGATCGAGGCCGCGCCAGCGGCTGAAGCCGCCGCCGGTGTTGCTTAGCAAGCTCGTCAACCCACCGTTGGACAGGGTGGTCACCTCCACGGCTGTGCTGCTCGCTGATACCTCCCGCGCCCCGAACGATGCCAGGCCAGTCAAGCCGGCGTGCGAGGCCGCTCGTCGCCGCCTCTCGAGTTGCACGAGCGGGGCGTTGGTCGGCGTGCCCTCGTGCAGCAGGTAGGCGGCGCTCTGGACCCTGGCGTCGGCGTGGAAGCGCTGCACGAACTTGTCGCCGCTCAAGAGGTTGCCGATCGCCATGAACGACATGCCGTGATGGTGGGCCATGTATGAGCGCACGACGGTCGGCCCGCCGCCACGCGCGCTGCGGGTCGGCGTGAAGTCGATCGCGTCGTAGAAGCCGTAGAGGCCGGCGCCGCCGATCTCCTCGATGCGATCGAGGTTGGCCAGCGCCTGCTGGGGCACAAGCTGCAACGCCATGAGCGTCGCGTACGGCGCGATTACGAGGTCCGTTCCCGGGTCTCTCGCCAGGGCCAGCTCGGGGACCCCGAAGGCCCGATATTGGTAGTTGTGCTGGGCGTCGGTAAGCGCGAAGGCCGACTCCGAGATCCCCCACGGCACACCGTGCTGCTCTCCGTAGGCGATCTGCTGTGCGATCGCCGAGCTCGTTGCCATGGCCTGGAGGCCGTCCTCGGGCGTGTGCATGAACAGCACCGGCATAAGGTACTCGAACATCGTGCCGCTCCACGACAACACGGTGCGGTGGCCGCCGCTGAGCGAGAGTGGCCGCGCCAGGTGCAGCCAGTGCGCGGCGGGCGCCTGCCTGGTGGCGATCGCCAGGAGGCTGGCGACGCGAGCCTCGGACGCGAGCAGGTCGTAGGCGTGGCTGTCGAGTCGGGCGTTGTCGACGTCGAAGCCGATGCGGAAGACCGAGCGGCCGTGGTCGTAGAGGAAGCCGAACTCGGTCTTGTCGAAGACCGCGCCAGCGCGGCGCGCGATATCGCTCGCGCCCGCCAGCAGGTCGTCGACGAGCTCGATGGCGACGTCGATGGCGGCCGCGTATGCCCCCTGGCTCTCGCCTGGCGCGGCCTCACGCCGTGACTCGTCCTGCTGGCGCCGCAAAGTCCCTGTGAGCTCGCGGTAGGTCGGCATCGTGCTCGCGCTCATGGCCGAGCCAGCGGTGGCTTGCGGGCGGAGTGAAGCGACCTGCTTCCGTAGCTCGGTGTTGAGCCACGGCATCAACGCCTCGAGGTCACGTAGCAGCTCCTGAACGTGGGCGTGCAGGCGGCCGGCCCATATCGCCAGCTCGGCCAAACGCTGGTGGGCAACGCGTTGGGCCGAGTTCCTCACCAAGTCGAGGACCTGCTCGTCTGCGGCGGGAAGGGCGCGCTCGTTCACCTCGGCGAGCAACGACCACAAGGCCTCGGGACCGGTCGGCGAGGCGCGGAGGATGGCCGCGAGCGACGCGAACGCGGCGTCGGTATTGCTCGAGTAGTCGGGAAGGCGCGCGCTCGCTTCCCGGTAGAGCTCGACGAGCGTGGCCAGCCCGTCGAGCTGCTCTGGCTTGACGACCGGGTCGTCGGCCAGCTCCGCGCAACCTGCCTTGAGCACTAGCAACGAGCCGAGCAGGTTGCCGCTATCGACCGTGGAGACGTAGCGGGGCGCCAGCGGCTGCAGGGACTTGGTGTCGTACCAGTTAAGGAGGTGGCCGCGGTGGCGCTCCAGGCGCTCGATGGTGGAGAGGGTCCCGCGCAGCCTCGCGATGAGCGTCCTGGCGCCGAGGAAGCCAAGGTCGTACGCGCCAAGGCTGGTCGTCAGCAGCAGGCCGATATTGGTCGGCGAGGTGCGGTGGGCGACGGCGCCGTTCGGATACTCCTGGAAGTGATCGGGAGGCAGCCAGTTGTCCTCGGGACCGACGAACCGCTCGAAGAAGAGCCACGTCCGACGCGCGATGCGCCTCACCCGCGCGGTCTGGGCCGCGGTGAGCCGACGGCGCTCGACCACCAGCGGCCGGCTGGCGAGCCAGGCGATCAAGGGTGCGAGCGCCCAGGCGGCGAGGAACGGGGCCGCGACGAACGTGCCGTCTCGGCGGATGAGGAGCAGGACGGCCGCCGCCAGCACGGCCGTGACCGGGGCCGCAGCCATCTCGCGCCACCAGAAGGCTAACGAGCGCTCCTCGGCCACGTCCCGTTCGGCGTCGGCCGCGGAGCGCCAGCTGAGCAGGCCGCGACGCTCGACGAACAGTCGCTTAAGCGTGAGCCACACGGCGCTGGCGGCCACCACGGCGGCGTGCGGCAGGACCATTAGCTCGAACAGCCAGCGCGACGCGTGAAGAGCGAGGCCGCCGGGGTCGCGCAACCGCGGGCGTCCCGACTCACCGGTGCCGCGCAGAGCGTCGAACACCCCGATGAGGAACGGGGTCGCGCTTAGCATCAGAACCACCAGCGTCCAGGCCGCCGGCCTGCCGGGAAGGACCGTCCAGCCCAACAGCAGCGCGAAGAGGTTGAAGATCGGCGCCAGGCTCCTTATCAGGTTCTGTCTTGCAGCCCAGCGGGCGACCCAGGTGAGGCCGGGGCCGAAGAGGAAGGGCCACAGCTGCCAGTCGCCGCGGATCCAGCGGCGTGCGCGCCGTGAGTGGGCGAGGTAGGTCTCGGGCACCGCCTCGTAGAGCACCAGGTCGGTAACCAGCGCCGCCCGACCCGAGCCCCCCTCGAACAGGTCGTGGCTGAGGATGGCGTTCTCGGGAACCTTGCCCCGCAGCGTGCGGGTGAAGCCGGCGACGTCGTATATGCCCTTGCCGGCGTAGAGGCCCTCGCCGAAGACGTCCATGTACGGGTCTGAGACGGCGCGGGTGTAGAGGTCGAGACCGTCGCTGCCAGTGAACCAGCGGCTGAAGCGCGTGCGCTCGGCGCTCACCGGCAGGAACTCGATGCGTGGTTGCAGGACCGTGTAGCCACTGACCACGCGGCCGTCGCTAGCGAAGCGGGGTCGGTTGAGCGGATGCGAGATGGTGCCGATGAGGCCGGCGGCCGCCTCGGGAGGGAGCGCGGTGTCGGCGTCGAGGGTGAGGACGTAGACGTAGCCGGCGAACGCCTGCTGCGTCGAGCCGTGGAGGTCGAAGGCAGTCGCGTCGCCGCCCAGCAGCAGCTCGTTGAACTGCATGAGCTTGCCGCGCTTGCGTTCCCAACCCATCCAGCAGCCCTCTGACGCGTTGTACCGGCGTTCGCGGGTGAGCAGATGGAACGTGCTTCCGGGGTGCCGCAGTCTCATGCTAGCGAGCGCCGCCTCCGCCCGCTCGAGCAGGGCGGCGTCGGCAGGCAGGGAATGGGCGTCGGCGTCGGGGAGGTCGGCCAGCAGGGAGAAGTCGATGTTCTCGTCGG
>DASROV010000306.1:0-6827 GCA_035646755.1 Trueperaceae bacterium
CGCCCACAGGCGAGAGCGAGGGTCGTCGACGGCCGTGAAGCCGAGCTCGGCCTGCACGTAGCGGATAGCGCCGATCTTGCCTTGCTCGATGACGTCGAGGGCGTACTGGAAGGCAGGCAGGAAGCGGGTCCACAGCGCCTCCATCAGGAACAGCTGCCGGTCGCGGGCGAGGTTCGCCAGCTCACGGGCCTCCCTGGCGTTGATGGTGAAAGCCTTCTCGACGAGCACGTGCTTGCCCGCCCTCAGCATGGCGGCGGTGACCTCGTGATGTTGGCCGTGCGGCGTGGCGACGTAGACGACCTCGACCTCCGGGTCGGCGGCCAGGTGCTGGTAGCCCGTGACAGCGTCCGTGTCTGAGTAGCCGCGAGCGAACCCGTGGTCACGGGCGAACGTCGCTGCCTTGCCGGCGTCGCGAGAGCTGACCGCGACTAGCTCCGCGTCGGCCAGCCTGGCCAGTTGACTCGTCGTCCGCCCCGCGATGCCGCCCGTCGCCACCACGCCCCACCGCAAGGTGCGGCCGGTCGCGACGAGTGGGTCGTCGTTGCTGCCGCCGTGCCAGGGGGGAGCGGCGATGCGGCGCATGAGGCGATGATATCCTCGTCCCACACGAGAGGGAGCCATGAAGACGCACGAAGTGAGAACCCACAAGTCAGCCGAGCACCTCGCCAAGGAGGATCAACTCGCTTGGAAGCTCGCCGCGGTCGCCACCGACAGGGTTGTCGTCGAGGCCGAGGTGGCCGCGATGATCGGCAACCGCGTCATCGACAACGCGGCGGTCGCTGTCGCCTCGTTGGCGCGGCGCCCAGTCCGCGTGGCGCGCGCCCAGGCGCTCGCCCACCCGCGCGAGCCGGGCGCTGCGGTCTTCGGCCTGCCGCGCGAGCAGCGCTTCTCGGCCGAGTGGGCCGCCTGGGCCAACGGCGTGGCGGTGCGCGAGCTCGACTTCCACGACACCTTCCTGGCGGCCGACTACTCGCATCCAGGCGACAACATCCCGCCGATCCTGGCCGTCGCCCAAGCCAAGGGCGTCGGCGGCGACGAGCTGGTGCGCGGCATCGCCGCCGGCTACGAGCTACAGGTCGACCTGGTGAAGGGCATCTGCCTGCACGAGCACAAGATCGACCACATCGCGCACCTCGGGCCGTCGGCCGCCGGCGGGATCGCCGCCCTGCTCGGCCTCGGCACCGACACCGCCTATCAAGCCATCCAGCAGGCGTTGCACGTAACGACCACGACCAGACAGTCACGCAAGGGTGAGATCTCGAGCTGGAAGGCGTACGCCCCGGCCTTCGCGGGCAAGATGGCCATCGATGCGGTCGACCGGGCCATGCGCGGCGAGGGCGCCCCATCGCCCGCCTACGAGGGCGAGGACGGCTTCATCGCCTGGTTGTTGGGCGGCCCTGACGCGCGCTACCAGGTGCCGCTGCCGGAACCGGGGGAGCCCAAGCGCGCCATCCTGGAGACCTACACCAAGGAGCACTCCGCCGAGTACCAGAGCCAGGCGCTTATCGACCTCGCTCGGCGCATGGGCGAGGCTATCGACGACACTATCGACGACACTATCAACGACACTGCGAAGATCGAGTCGATAGTGCTGCACACCAGCCACCACACCCACTACGTCATCGGCACGGGCGCCAACGACCCTCAGAAGATGGACCCGCACGCCAGCCGCGAGACCCTCGACCACTCGATCATGTACATCTTCGCGGTCGCGCTTCAGGACCGCGATTGGCACCACGAGGCGAGCTACGCGCCGGAGCGGGCCAGGCGCCCTGACACCGTCGAGTTGTGGCGCAAGGTAAGCACCACCGAGGATCCGGAGTGGACAAGGCGCTACCACTCGACCGACCCGGCCGAGAAGGCGTTCGGCGCGCGCGTGGTCATCACGTTCCAGGACGGCAGCACGATGACCGACGAGATCGCGGTCGCCGACGCGCACCCGTTGGGCGCCAGACCGTTCGGCCGCGACCAGTACGTGCACAAGTTCCGCGTCCTGGCCGATGGTATCGTCGACCGTAGCGAGCAGGACCGGTTCTTGGAGCTCACCGAGCGCATCGACCGCCTCAGCGCCGCCGAGGTTGCGCAGTTGGGCGTGAGCGTGAGCCCGGACAGACTCGGCGAAAGCGTACCTGACGGCGTCTTCTAAGGTAGACGGCCCGCCGCGGCGCCTTCGAGGTGCCGGCGGTTGAGGCGAACGGCTCCTAGCGAGGCCCGTGGCGAGGAGAGAGATCCAGATGGCACATACCGACAGCTCCGAGAGCGCCGAGAGCCCCAACAGCCCCAATAGCGCCAATAGCGCCAATAGTGGTTTCCGGGCCAAGAAGTCAGTCGCCCTTTCGGGCGTTAGCGCCGGCAACACCGCGCTGAGCACCGTGGGGCAGAGCGGCGACGACCTGCACTACCGCGGCTACGATGTCCGCGAGCTGGCCGCCAACTGCGAGTACGAAGAGGTAGCCCACTTGCTGATTCACGGCACGCTGCCAAACGCCGCCAAGCTCAAGGCCTACAAGGCCAAGCTTCGTAGCCTCCGTGGGCTGCCGTTGCGGGTAAAGCAGGTGCTCGAGCAGATTCCGGCCGGCGCGCACCCGATGGACGTGCTACGTACCGGCGTGTCAGCGCTTGGTGCCACGCTCCCCGAAGCACACGACCACAACGAGGCCGGCGCCCGCGACATCGCCGACAGGCTGATCGCCTCGACCGGCTCGATGCTGCTGTACTGGTACCACTACGCTCACAACGGCAACTTCATCGACGTCGAAACCGACGACGACAGCATCGGCGCTCACTTCCTGCGACTGTTGCACGGCCGCGAGCCGAGCAAGAGTGAGGTCGCGGTGATGCACCTGTCGCTGATCCTCTACGCCGAGCACGAGTTCAACGCCTCGACCTTCACCTGTCGGCTCATCGCCGGCACGGGGTCGGACGTCTACTCGGCGGTGTGCGGCGGCATCGGCGCGCTGCGCGGCCCCAAGCACGGCGGCGCCAACGAGGTCGCCTACGAGATCCAGCGTCGTTACGAGGATGCCGAAGAAGCCGAAGAGGACATCCGAGAGCGGGTCGCCAACCGCGAGGTCATAATCGGCTTCGGCCACCCGGTCTACACCGTCTCGGACCCGCGCAGCGACGTGATAAAGGACGCCGCCAAGCGCCTCGCCCAAGAGGACGGCGACATGACCACCTTCGACATCGCCGAGCGCATCGAAGAGGTGATGGACGAGACCAAGAAGATGTTCCCCAACCTCGACTGGTTCAGCGCCGTTGCCTACGCCCACATGGAGGTGCCGACGGCGATGTTCACGCCGCTGTTCGTCATCGCGCGCGCGGCCGGCTGGGTGGCTCACGTCATGGAGCAGCGCAGCGACGGCACCATCATCCGCCCATCGGCTACCTACGTAGGGCCGGAAGAGCAGCTGTTCGTCAAGCTCGCGAACCGCTGATGCCTTACCTGGTGGCCGCCGACTTGCCTGCCAAGCGACCAGGGGCCCGCTTCCGCGAACTGTTGGCCCGGTCCGGCATCGTGCGGGTCCCAGGGGCGCACAACGGCATGGCCGCCCTGCAGGCAAGGCGTGCCGGCTTCGAGGCGCTCTACCTCTCCGGTGCGGCGATGAGCGCGTCGATGGGCCTTCCTGACCTCGGCATCATCAGCGTCGACGACGTAGCGTTCTTCATCAGGCAGGTCGCGCGCTCTAGCACGTTGCCGGTACTGGTCGACGGCGACACCGGTTACGGCGAGGCGCTCAACGTCATGAACATGGTGAGGGCGTTCGAGGCCGCCGGCGCCGCCGCTGTCCATATCGAGGACCAGCTGCTGCCCAAGAAGTGCGGCCACCTCAACGACAAGAGGCTTGCCGACGCCAACGACATGGCCTTGAAAGTTGCCGCCGCCGCCAAGGCTAGCCGCGACCTCGTCATCGTCGCGCGTACCGACGCGGCCGCCAGCGAGGGGCTAGACGGCGCGGTGGCGCGAGCGAAGCTCTACCTCGAGGCCGGCGCCGAGGTGATCTTCCCCGAAGCCTTGACCACCGTCGAGATGTTCCGTGACTTCGCCGCAGCGCTACCCGGCGTGCCGCTGCTGGCGAACATGACCGAGTTCGGCCGCACGCCGCAGCTGACCGCCGGGCAGTTCGAGGAGCTCGGCTACAAGATCGTCATCTGGCCAGTGAGCTCGTTGCGGGTAGCCAACAAGGCGCAGGAGGAGCTGTACAGGATGATCGCCCAAGATGGCAGCGCGGCCGCGATGCTCGACAAGATGCAGACGAGGGCCGAGCTTTACGAGACCATCGACCTGGCTGCCTACGAGGAGCTCGATGCCTCGATCGTGGCCACGGTACTGCCAGGCGACTGAGCCGGCGCGACCGACATTGGCGACGAAGGCTGCTCCTCACCACAACCAACTGCCGAGCCCGGTGAGCAGCTTCAGACGCAGCACGCTGCCGGACGACAGCGTCTCGCTGCCGGCGCTGCCGGGAACGTCCACCAGCCAGGTCTCCTCGAGCCCGTCGACCCGCAGCCAGTAGCGGCTGAACGCGCCGAAGAAGCCGGAGTCTTCTACGGTCGCGTCGACCGTCCACGTGGTCGGCGCGCCGCCTAGCTCGCCCGAGGCCGCCGTCGAGACGATGCCGAGTTGCTCTGGCCTCAACAGCGCCACACCTTTCTGGCCCTCCCCCGGCGTCCTGGCGTCGGGTAGGCGGAGGGTAAGCGGCCGGCCGAGGGCCGTTACCCTCACCGTTCGCTCGCCGCCGGGGGCCTCGTCGACGCCCACCACCTCGACCGGCAGCCGGTTCGCCTGACCGACGAAGTCGGCCACGAAGGCGTTGGCAGGCAGGTGGTAGACGTCTTGCGGCGCGCCGCTCTGCTGACGGCGGCCCGCGTTCATCACCACTACCTGGTCGGAGAGCGAGAGCGCCTCTTCCTGGTCGTGCGTGACGTAGAGGGTCGTTATCCCCAGTCGCCGCTGGATCGTCTTGAGCTCCGCTCGCAGGCGCACGCGGAGCTTGGCGTCGAGGTTCGAGAGCGGCTCGTCCATCAGCAGTACCTCGGGCTCGAGCGCCAGCACCCTGCCGAGCGCCACGCGCTGTTGTTGACCGCCCGAGAGCTCGTGAGGAAAACGAGCGGCGACAGCTAGGAGGTCAAGCAGCTCGAGCGCCGCCCGACTACGTTCGGCCCTGTTGGCGGCGGCTAGCCCGTGCATCCTCAGCCCGTACTCGACGTTCGCCCGCACGCTCATGTGCGGGAACAGCGCGTAGTCCTGGAAGACCATGCCGACGCCGCGGCGATTGGGTGGCAAGCCGTGCTGGTCTTTGCCTGCGATGTGGATAGCGCCGCCGTCCGGCTCGATGAAGCCGGCCAGCATCCGCAGCACCGTGGTCTTGCCGCAGCCGCTGGGGCCGAGCAGCGTCGTGAAGCTGCCGCGGGCGACGTCGAGGGAGAAGTCGTGGACGGCAGCGACAGGCCCGAACGACTTGTGCAGCCCTCTAAGCACCAGGTGGGGCTCAGGCGCCGACACGGGCGACCTCCGTCCCGAAGAGCTTCAAGGAGCGACCAAGCAGGAGGTAGAGCGCGCCCAACGAGGCGACCGTGATCACGACGAGCGCGCTTGCCAGCGCGGCGGCACGACCCCAGCGGCCCTGCTCGGCCAGGTTGAGGATCGAGACTGACGCGAGTGGTGTGTCGAACGACACCAGGAAGATGACAGTACTCAACGTGCCGATGGCCTGGATGAAGCAGAACACGAACGCCGCGACGAGCGACGGCCGCAGCAGAGGCGCAAGCACTCCGAGGAACGCCCGTACCCTGCTGGCGCCGAGGTTAGCCGCACTCTCGTCGAGGGAGAGTTGGAGCTGGGCGAGCGCGGCCACGCAGATGCGGTAACCGACGGGCAGGTACGAGGCCGCCATGGCGATGACGATGATGAGCCCACCGCCCGTAAGCTTCAGGGGGCCGCTATTGAACATCAGGACGAACGCCACGCCCATTAGCGTGCCAGGTATCGCGGCGGGGAGCAGAGTCGCGAGGTCGAGCTCGCGGCGGGCGGGCAGGTCGGTGCGCTGCGTGAGGTAGGCCGCAAGCCCCGAGAGGACCGTGCAAAGCAGCGCGGCCATGGCGGCGAAGCGCAGGCTGTTGCCGAGGCCGTCGAACTTGTCGAAGAGGTAGCCGAGGTGCGCCAGCGTGAGGCTGAAGTCGATGCCCCATAGCTCGGTGACCGCGCCGAGTAGCACGACGCCGTGGCTGGCCACGACGAACAGCGTGACCAGCAGACAGAAGGCGAACAGCGGCCAACGCGCGGCGGCCGGGAGCGGCGGCTCGGGTAGTCGTGAGCCACGACCCCCCACGGTCGCGAAGCGGCCACGGGTGAGCGTCTGCACCCGCTGCTGCACGGCGAAAAGCACCACTGCCGGCACCAGCAGCACCAGTCCGAGGGCCGCGCTGGTGCCGATGTTGGCCCAGCCGGTCAGCTGGGTGTAGACCTCGGTGGCCAGTACCCTGAAGCGGCCGCCGACGAGCATGGGGTTACCGAAGTCGCCGAGCACGCCGATGGCGATGAACAGCCCGGCCGCCAGGAGCCCGGGTGTCGCCAGCGGCAGCGTCACCGACCGCAGCACCTGCCAGCGCCCGGCGCCGAGACCGCGCGCCGCCTGCTCGAGCGAGGGGTCGATGGCCCGGAACACGCCGTGCAGCACCAGGAACGCGATGGGGAAGAAGGACAGCGTCTGCGCCAGCCACAGGCCGTGCCAGCCGTAGATCGACGTCTCGAGGCCGAGCAGCTGATAGGTGAGCAGCCCCCGCCTGCCCAGCAGCAGGATGAACGCCAGGCCGGAGACGAACGG
>DASROV010000307.1:0-4722 GCA_035646755.1 Trueperaceae bacterium
TTACCAAACTGCCGCTCGATCTGCGAGACAGCCGAGTTCAAAGCGTTTATCCGGTCCTTCTCCATGTGCGCCCCTCCGGCTCTGGTGACCTGGAGGGCCACCTGAAAAGTACCTTAAATACTAAGGTCCAAAGGGGTGAAAGTGCAAGAGGCTAAGGCCTAGCACCGATAGGCAACCGCTTACTAGCCGCGCACCGGGCGGCCGCGACGCCGGCGCTCAGCTCAACAAGGCCTCCCTCACCGCCGCCAGCACGCGTCGCGCGTTTGGCCGGTAATGGTGCTCGACAGCGGTGAACGGGGGGTACGGGGCGTCCCAGCCCGCGACCCGCATCACCGGCGCCGCCAGCTCGAAGAACGCCTTCTCCGCTACGCGAGCCGCGATCTCGGCGCCGAAGCCACCGGTCCTCGCCGCCTCGTGGACGACGACGGCGCGGCCGGTCCTACGCACCGAGTCGAGCACCGTATCCTCGTCGAAAGGCACGAGCGTCTCAACGTCGATGACCTCGAGCTCCACGCCTTCACGCGCCGCGACACGAGCGGCGGCCATGCACACCTCGACCATCCCGCCGTAGCAGATGAGGCTGACCGCGTCACCCGTCCTGACTACACGCGCCCTCCCGAGCTCGTGCACGTAACGATCGCTCGGCACCTCTTGGCGCTCGGAGCGGTAGAGCTTTATGGCCTCGAGGAAGAAGACCGGATCGGGGTCGTCGATCGCCGCCAACAGCAGGCCCTTGGCCCGCTCGGGAGAAGACGGTATGACCACTTTGATGCCGGGGGTATGCGTGAGCAGCGCCTCCGGCGAGTCGGCGTGCTGTTCGGGCGTGTGCACCCCGCCGCCGTACGGCGCCCTCACCACCAGCGGCACCGAGTAGCGCCCACGCGTACGGTGCCGGTAGCGGCCGACGTGTGAGAGCACCTGGTCGAGCGCGGGGTAGAGGAAGCCGGCGAACTGGATCTCGGCCACGGGCCTCAGGCCCGCCAAGGCCAGGCCGACGGCGAAGCCGACGATGCCCGACTCGGCCAACGGCGTGTCGAAGACGCGCTTCTCGCCGTGCTTGCGCTGCAGCGAGTCGC
Source organism: Trueperaceae bacterium (assembly GCA_035646755.1). Taxonomy (GTDB): domain Bacteria; phylum Deinococcota; class Deinococci; order Deinococcales; family Trueperaceae; genus DASRWD01. Next base: position 1,077 of record DASROV010000307.1, read on the forward strand.
TGGCCCTGAACACGCCGCCCATGTGGCCGACGTCCTCCCCGAAGAGCACGACGCGGTCGTCGCGCGCCAACGCCTGATCGAGCGCCTGGTTTATGGCTTGCACCATGGTCAGGCTGGCCGTCGAGGCGGGAACGGCCACGCTCACTTGAGGGTCCGCCAGGCGGAGCGTTGGTCTGCTGTCATCGTCTCGAAGACGTGCTCGACTATCGCCTCGGGCCCAGGCAGCGGCGTCGCATCGGCGACCTTGACCGCGGCGGCGAGCTCACGCTCGAGCTCTTGGCGCAGGCTGTCCTCGTCGCCCTCACTCCATAGGCCCAGCTTCGCCAGCAGCGCGTCGAGCCGTTTTAGTGGCTCGTTGGCCGCGTGCTCGAGGGTCTGCGCCTCGTCACGGTAGCGGCCGGGGTCGTCGCTGGTGGTGTGAGGCGCGAGGCGGTAGGTGACGGCCTCGATGAGGCTAGGTCCCTCTCCTGCCCTGGCCCTCGCTACCGCCTCCCGGGCGGCGAGCATGACGGCGATGAGGTCGTTGCCGTCGACAGTAGTGCCCGGCATGCCGTAGCCGCTTGCCCGCTCGGCGATGCGCTGGTTGCCCATCTGGCGCGAGGTCGGCACGCTTATCGCCCAGCCGTTGTTCTGAACCACGAACACCACCGGGCTGCGATAGACGGCGGCCATGTTCAACGCCTCGTGGAAGTCGCCCTCCGAGCTACCGCCGTCGCCGACGAACGCCATCGCCACCGAGCCGTCCTCGCGGAGCGTGCCGGCGTGCGCCAGACCGACGGCGTGCGTGAGCTGCGATGCGATGGGCACGTAGAACGGCAGCAGCCGCAGGTCGGCCGGATACTCCCAGCCGGCGGGATGAGCCCTCCAGTAGAGGATCGCGGTGCTAAGTGGCAACCCGTGCGTGAGCGCAGCCGCCGTCTCCCGGTAGCTAGGAGCCAGCCAGTCGCGCTCGTCTAGCGCTACGGTCGTGCCGACCTGGGCGGCCTCCTGGCCGCGGAACGGCGCGTACACCCCGAGCCGGCCCTGACGCTGCAGGATCACGGCACGCTCGTCGAAGTGACGAACGCGTCGCACCGACCGGTAGGCGGCCACCAGCTCAGAGTCGAGTATCGGCAGCTCGCCTGACAGTTCACCGTCAGGTGATAGGTACCTGATCGGTTCGCTCAGCACAGAAACTACCTCCTCGCAGCAAGGTTACGCGCCTGTGCTGGACGGGCGCCGCGCGTGAACGACGCCCGACCAGCGACCCTGGACCCTGGTCCGGCGGCCACGTGGCCGCAACCTAACGAACGCTCGTTCGTATATTATCAGACATGGAGTCGGCCGAGCCGAGAAGCAACCGCCGCGACGAGATCGTCGCCGCCGCCGGCGAGCTGTTCAGCGCTCGCGGCTACCACGGGACAAGCATGCGCGACCTCGCCAAGCGCCTGGAGCTGCGAGGCAGCAGCCTCTACGCCCACTTCGACTCTAAGGACGACGTGCTGTGGGCGATAGTCGCCAGCGCAGCCGCTGCGTTCGTGGCGGCCGCCGACGGCGTGCCGCGCGAGCTTGCCCCGACCGCGAGGCTCGAGGGCCTGGTTGCCGGGCACCTGCGCGTGATCCGCGGCGAACTGCCGTACGCGACGGTCTTCTTCCAGGACTGGATCCACCTGAGCGACAAGCGGCGCGGGCTCCTCGTCGCGATGCGTGACGACTACCAGCGCCGCTTCCATGAGGTCATAGCCGCCGGCGTCGAGTTGCGCGAGTTCGCGGTTGAAGACGTGGCGCTGGCGACCCTGGTGGTGCTGTCAGCCCTCAACTTCAGCCACCAATGGTTGAAGCCGTCGGGCCGCCTCGGCCACGACGAGCTCGCCACGGCATTCACGGCTCAGCTGCTCAACGGGCTTCGCGGGCCTCTTCACGACGCCGAGAGCCCCCGGGAAGCCGAGAACCCGCAGCCGACGCTCGCCCGCGCGGTGCTGGCCGGAACGAGGTCTTAGATGGCACACCCGACAAGCAGTAGCGGCGCCGAAAGGCGGGCTGGCGACGAGATCCGAGATCCCGCGATCGAGGCCCGCGAGCGCGAGTTCGAGGCCCGCATCGCAGCCGGCGAGAAGATCGAGGCGGGTGACTGGATGCCCGACGCGTACCGCAAGCAGCTCGTCCGCATGATCTCCCAACATGCCCACAGCGAGATCGTCGGCATGCTTCCTGAGGGCGCCTGGATCACCAGGGCGCCGAGCCTTCGCCGCAAGCTGATACTCGTGGCCAAGGTGCAGGACGAGGCCGGGCACGGCCAGTACCTCTACCACGCTGCCGAGACGCTCGGCGCCGACCGCGACGAGATGACCGAGGCGCTCCTCGCCGGCCGCGCGAAGTACTCCAGCGTGTTCAACTACCCGACCCTCAACTGGGCCGACGTCGGCATGATCGGCTGGCTGGTTGACGGCGCGGCCATTCGCAACCAACTGATGCTCGCCCAGTGCTCCTATGGGCCGTACTCACGGGCTATGGTCCGCATCTGCTCCGAGGAGACGTTCCACCACAAACAAGGCAAGGAGATGATCGTCACCTACGCCGCCGGCTCGCCCTCGCAGCGGCGCATGGCGCAAGACGCCCTCGACCGCTGGTGGTGGCCAGCGCTGATGATGCTCGGCCCACACGACTCCGACTCACCCAACACGCCGCAGCTGATGAGCTGGGGCATCAAGACCAAGACGAACGACGAGGTGAGGCAGGAGTTCCTCGACGAGCACGCGCCCGAACTTTCCGACGCCGGCCTTGAGGTCCCCGACCCGCAAATGCGGTTCGACGACGACACCGGCCACTGGGTCCACGGGCCGATCGACTGGGACGAGTTCTGGCGAGTCGTCAAGGGCGGCGGAGAGTGCAACGCCGAGCGCCTGGCCGCCAGGCAGAAAGCGCACGACGACGGCGCCTGGGTGCGCGAGGCGCTCGACGCCCACGCCGCGCGCGTCGCCGCCGCGGCCGCCGCTGCTGGTGACGGCGCCGCGCCTAGCGTCCTCGGTACGGCGGCGTTCTGATGCGCTGGGAGGTCTTCAAACAGGACGCCGCGGGCAAGCCACATCAGGCGGTCGGCTCGGTTCACGCCGTCGAGGCAGAGGGCGCCCTGCTCAACGCCCGCCACGTGTTCGCCAGAAGGCCGGCCGCGGTGAGCCTGTGGGTGACGCCGGCTGACGCAATCCACTCGTGGACGGCGGAGCAGGTGGCGGCCGCAGGCCCCGGGGCCGATGACGCCGCCACGAAGACGACTCGCGACTCCACAGGGACGACCCGCGGTTCCGCGGCCAACGCAAAGGATAAGGGGCCGGGCTCGGAGCCGAGCGCGTATCTGGTCTTCTGCAAGACCACTAATCGTCGCTCGATGACCTTCGTCGACCACGTTGGCGAGGTCATGGCCGTAAGCCCTGCTGCGGCGCTGGCACAGGCGCGCGCACATTACGGTGAGCAGCCGGTATTGGCCTGGTGGTTGGTACCGAAGGCGGCGGTGGTCGCCAGCGCGCCCCAGGACGCGGAGGCCTGGTTCGAACCCGCCCGCGACAAGACCTACAAGCAGCAGTCCGCTTACGGCAGCGTCAAGCCAGGCGGCCGCGCGAGCGGGTCGCCGCGATGACCGCCGAGCTGCAGCGGGCGTTGGTCGAGCGCC
>DASROV010000308.1:0-3759 GCA_035646755.1 Trueperaceae bacterium
GTCCACCAAGACCAACGCCCGCACCCGCAAGGGTCCGCGTCGCACGGTCGCAGGCAAGAAGAGGGCGCCGAAGAAGTGAGGCTGATGATCCGTGGCTAAACCAACCAAGGCAACCAAGAAGCGCATCAAGCGTAGCCTGGCCGAGGGTAAGGCGTTCATCCACGCCTCGTACAACAACACCATCGTGACGATCACCGACATGGACGGCAACACCGTCGCCTGGTCGTCGGCCGGCTCGATCGGCTACAAGGGCTCCAAGAAGGGCACCCCGTACGCCGCTCAGTTGGCCGCCGCCGACGCCACGCGCAAGGCGCAGAACATCGGCATCTCGCAGGTCGACATCGTCATCCGCGGCACCGGTTCGGGCCGCGAGCAGGCGATCCGCTCGATCCAGGCTACCGGCGTCACCGTCCGGACGATAATCGACGACACGCCTACCCCGCATAACGGCTGCCGCCTGCGCAAGCGCAAGCGTCCGTAAGTCTCAAGAATCATCAGGCCCTGCCTAGAGCAGGGTGAGGGAGAAACATGGGTCGATATAGAGGACCGATAGTCAAGCTGTGCCGCCGTGAGGGCGCGAACCTGGTGGAGACACCCAAGGTTCAGCGCTACATGGAAGCGCATCCATACCCCCCGGGCCAGCACGGCCAGCGTCGTCGCCGCAAGCCGAGCGACTACGGGGTGCGTCTGCGCGAGAAGCAGAAGCTTCGCATCTACTACAACATGAGCGAGAAGCAGTTCCACAACCTGTTCGAGGAGGCCGCCAAGGCCGAGGGCTCGACGGGCTCGGTGTTCCTGCAGCTACTCGAGTCGCGCCTCGACAACGTCGTCTACCGGCTCGGCATCGCGTACACCAGGCGCCAGGCGCGACAGTTCGTGGCTCACGGCCACATCCTCGTCAACGGCAAGCGCGTCGACGTGCCGTCGTACCGCCTGCGTCCCGGCGACGTGATCGAGGTCGCCCAGAATGCCAAGAAGAACCTAGTGATCCATGCCAACGTCGAAGACCGCAGGCGCGGCAAGCTGAACCCGTGGCTCGAGTTCGATCCGGAGACGCTAAAGGGTAGGTTCCTTAACCGTCCGGCTCGCGAGGACATCGTGGTTCCCGTCAACGAGCTGCAGGTCATCGAGTACTACTCTCGCTGAGCGGCGAAAACGCTCGAATGTCGCTACCGAGGAGGTACCGGTGCAAATAGTTCCAGAGTTCAAGGCGAAGTTAGAAGAAGCGTACGGCGAGTTCACCGTCGAACCGCTGCCGCGTGGCTTTGGTGTCACCCTCGGCAACCCGCTGAGGCGCATCCTGCTGTCGTCGATCCCCGGCACCGCAGTCACCAGCGTGTACATCGAGGACGTGCTTCACGAGTTCTCGACCATCGAGGGCGTCACCGAGGATGTCATGCAGATCATCCTCAACCTCAAGGAGCTCGTCGTCAAACTTCACGACGACGATGCCGTCACGCTGATGCTGAGGGCGGAGCAACCAGGCGAGGTTACGGCCGCGTCGTTCGACGTGCCGTCCAACGCCGAGATCATCAACCCCGACCTGCACATCGCCACCCTGGCGAAGGGCGGCAAGCTGGTCATGGAGGTGCGTGTCGAGCGCGGCACCGGCTACGTGCCGGCCGAGATCCACAGCACCAAGGACCGCATCAACTCGATCCCCGTCGACGCCGTCTACACCCCGGTCAGGCGCGTCGCCTACCGCGTCGAGGACACTCGCGTCGGTCAGCGCACCGACCTCGACCGGCTACTGCTGCGCGTCTGGACCGACGGCAGCGTCGACCCCCGCACCGCCCTCGACCAGGCGGTAGAGACGTTGCGCGGTCAGCTCGCGGTGTTCAACGGCGAAGCCGTAGAAATCGGCGAGGAGAAAGCGCCCGTCATCACCATCCCGACTGCCAAGCCGACCGAAGAGCCGGCCTTGCGCCCCGACCAGGTAGTGCTCTCACTCGAGAGCCTCGACCTCTCCAGCCGCGTGCTTCACTCGCTGCAGGAGGAGGGCATCGACTCGGTCAACGCCCTTCTGGCGCTCTCCGAGCGCGACCTCAAGAAGGTCGGCGGCGTCGGCGAGAAGTCGCTGGAAGAGATCAAGGAGCAGCTTGGGGCCCGCGGCCTCAAGCTGAAGGAGTAAGCAGATGCGTCACCTCTCAAGCGGCCGCAAACTCAGCCGGTCAAGCAGCCACAGGACCGCGTTGGCGCGCAGCCAAGCGACCTCGCTCCTGCGCCACGGCCGCATCAAGACCACGCTGACCAAGGCCAAGAACCTGCAGCCATATGTCGAGAAGTTGATCACCACGGCCCGTGGCGGCGACCTTCACGCTCGTCGCCTGATCGCCCGTGAGATCCACGACCGCGACATCCAGCGCAAGCTCATGGACGAGATCGCCCCGTCGTTCGCCCAGCGTCCCGGCGGCTACACGCGCATCTTGAAGCTCGTCACCCGCAGGGGCGACGCCGTCCAGGAAGCGTATATCGAGCTCGTCAGCTAGTAAGCGTGGCTGCTGCGAGCACTTGCGGCGCCGCCCTTGCCCGCCCTTCGCGACATGACTGATCACGACGCGCCCCCGACCCTCCGCGGTCGGGGGCGCGTACTTGCGTAAGGGGGCCGAACCCGGAGGGGACCAAGGCGACCTCGATTTTCCAGTTGTGGACTTCGACGCCGCCAACGCCGGAGACTCCGACATGGTCGTCGCCTACCTGCGAGACCGGTTGCCGACGCTCGACGCCGACGTGCTGCTCGTCAACTGCGGCCTACACGACATCAAGACGACCGCGCCCGGGCCCAGCTCGCTCTACTACGATCACGTGCACTTCAATGTTGAGGTTCGCGCGCTGCAAGCCGCCTTCATCGCCGGTTGGCTCGAGGGGCAGGAGTGGGGCGCTAACCGTTAGCCGCTGGCCTCTAACTCAGCACGACGTCGGCGAAGCTCAGCCCAGCACCAGACCAGGTAACGCCGAGCAGCTCGGCGACCGTGGCCCCCACGTCGGCGAACGAGCCGCGCGTGCCGAGATCGGTACCCGGCCGAGCCGGGGAGTACGCGAGCAGCAGCCCGTATTCGCGGGTGTGGTCGGTGCCCACCCAGGTCGGGTCGTTTCCGTGATCGCTTACCAGCAGCAGCAGGTCGCCCGGCTCGCACACCGCCGTCAGCTCCGGCAGCCTGGCGTCGAACTCGGCGAGCGCCTGTGAGTAGCCGTCGGGGTCGCGGCGGTGGCCGTAGAGGGAGTCGAACTCGACGAGGTTGGTCATGATGAGACCGTGTGGGCGCCTGCGCATCTCGGCCAGGGTCATGGTCACGCCCTCTTCGTTCGAGCCCGCCTTCACCTCTTTCGTGAAGCCGCGGTGGGCATAGATGTCCGGGATCTTCCCGACGCCGATAACCGCCAGCCCGGCGGCGACCAGGGCGTCGAGCACCGTGCGCACCGGCGGCGCGAGGGAGTAGTCACGGCGTTTGCCGCCGAGGCGCTCGAACGCGCCCGGCCGCCCCGTGAACGGGCGGGCGATGACCCTGGCGACGGCGTGCTCGCCCTGCAGCAGCTGGCGCGCCGCCAGGCACCAGGCGTAGAGCGTCTCGAGCGGCACGACGTCGACGTGCGTCGCCACCTGGAAGACGCTGTCGGCGCTGGTGTAGACGATGGGGAAGCCGGTTCTGATGTGTTCCTCGCCCAGTTCGTCGAGGATCACCGTGCCGGAAGCCGGCTTGTTGCCGAGGTGGCCACGGCCGGTGGCAGCGTCGAAGGCGTCCATGACCGTGTCGGGGA
>DASROV010000309.1:0-4637 GCA_035646755.1 Trueperaceae bacterium
GACTGGATGACCCCCATAAACGTTGCGCTGGTCTCGGTGATGACGGGCCAGGCGACGATCGAGGAGGCCCTCTCCACCGCCCAAGAGAGCCTCAACGCGATCATGGAGCGCTGAGGAGCCAACCGCTTGCGGGTGGGTAAGGGCTGCTTCGGCCCTTATCCCACCCCTTGCCGAGCCGGAAGGAGGGGCGCGTGCGAGAGAGGCGTGGCGACAACCTGGCCGCTTACCTGTTCCTGCTGCCGTTCCTGGTGCTGCTGGTGGTGTTCTTCGGCTACGCGGCGCTGCGCGCGGTCTACTTCAGCTTCACCGACTACGACATGTTCAACCCGCCGTCCTGGGTGGGCCTGAGGAACTACCGCCAGCTCTTCGAAAGCTCGCTCTTCCTGGCGGCGCTGCGCAACACCGTGCTTTACGCCGTCGTGGTCACGGCGGTCCAGACGTTCCTCGCCCTGGTGATGGCCGCCATCCTCAACCAGCGGATCAAGGGCATCAACTTCTTCCGCTCCGCCTATTACATGCCGAGCATCACCAGCTCGGTGGTGATCACGCTCATCTTCCTGTGGATGTTCCAGCGGCGCGGGCTCATCAACTATCTTATCTATCAGTTCGAGCGCTACCTGCCCATCTTCGGCACGTTCCTGCTGCTGGCAGTGGCGTTGCAGGTAGTCCAGGTGTTGTGGGAGCGCTCCCGCCGGTTGCCGGCCGCCTGGACCGACCCGGCGCTTGCCGTCGTCTCGCTGCTCGTGGCGGGGGCAGTCACCTGGGTGCTCAACCTCGTCGCTGTGGTCGCGCCGAGCGACGTCCCGCCGGTCGACTTCATCTGGCTCCAGACCACCGACGCGGTGCCCGCGGGAGCGCCGTTCTGGCTATCGATCCCTATCCCGCTCGTCGCGATAATGATCCAGAACGTCTTCACCACCGTGCCCACGTTCATGCTCATGTACCTAGCGGCCATGCAGGACGTGCCCACCAGTCATTACGAGGCCGCCGCGCTTGACGGCGCGGGGCCGGTCCAACAGTTCTTCGCCATCACCCTGCCGTCCGTGAGGCCGGTCACCTTCCTGGTAATCACGCTCAGCACCATCGGGACGCTGAAGATGTTCGACCAGGTGGCGGTGTTCGGCAGCGCCGCGCCGTTGCAGTCGATGGTCACCCTCGCCTACTTCGTCTACGACCGCATGTTCCCCGGAGCGCAACTCCCACAGGTAGGCTTCGCGGCGGCCGCGGCCCTGTTCCTTGCCATGCTCACCCTGGTGTTCGTGTTGTTGCAGCGGCGCGTGATAAGCGCCGAGGCCTCATGACTACGGCGACCGGGGCAGCCGGGCCGCGCCCTCCTGGCATGAGTGACGTGGCCTTCCGCCGCTGGCAGGCTCGCCGCCGCTGGTCGCGGGCCGCGCTCGTCTACGTCGTCATGCTCGCCTTCGGGCTGCTGTTCGTCGGCCCGCTGCTGTTCGCGACGATCTCCAGCCTCAGGGCCAACCCGCTCGACTACCCACCGCGGCTCGACATCGCCCAGCTCGACCCGCGCAACTGGGCGGCCGCGGCCCGGCTGGGCGTCGCGGGCTCGGGCGACCGCTGGTTCGGCGGCTTCGCGCCCGGTTCAAGCGTGCCGTTCGAGATCCGCTACTTCGTGCCCGATTCGCTTCAAGAGGAGCCGCCGGAAGCGATTGTGCCGCGTCGCCGGCCGGGCGCGGGGCTGGGAGCCGTGCTCGACGTCGAGTTCGCGGCCGACCACGCGACCGTCTCCGAGGCGTTGCTGGTCGAGTCGGAGGCCGTTACTCGCCGCGACGAGGAGGGCAACGAGATTCCTGGTGCGTACCAGACCTACGCTCTCGAGATCACCTACCAGGCCGACGGGCCGGTTGTCGGCAGGCTGCCGCTCGACGTGACGGCTGTCTCCGGCATGGAGTACGTCGGCTCGACCCTAACCGCCACGCGGCTGGAGCGGCGCGGCCGCACGGCGTCCTTAGACGACGTCGCGCCGGGCGTGTTCGGTTACGTCTTCTACAACTACGTGCGCGTTTTCAACGAGGTGCGCAGTCCCTCGACCGGCCAGAGCCTGTTCGCGGCCTGGATCGTCAACTCGTTCCGCTACGCCTTCTACCGGATCGTCGTCACGCTGGTGCTGGCGACCCTATCCGGCTACGCCCTGGCGAGGCTGCGGTTCCGCGGGCGCGAGGTCATCTTCATCCTGGTGTTGTTCGCGCAGATGATCCCCGACCAGGTGCTGTTCATCTCCAACTACCTGCTGCTCCGCGACGGCATCATCGACTTCGGTCCGTTCTCGCTCTCAGCGCTGTGGGGGCAGCCAGGCGGCATGCTCAACAGCCTCACCGGACTGGTGTTCGTCACCGCGCTCAACGCGTCGGCTGTGTTCATCATGAAGCAGTTCTTCGAGACGATCCCGCGCGAGGTAGAGGAGGCGGCGGCGATCGACGGCGCCGGACATTGGGGACGGTTCACGCGAGTCGTGTTGCCGATGGCGCGCCCGGCGCTCGGCGCGCTTACCATCCTCACCTTCCAGGGTGCCTGGAACGAGTTCTTCTGGTCGTTCATCGTCCTCACCAGCCCCGAGCAGATAAAGACCCTGCCGATAGGCCTACTGTCGTTCCGCAATACCTACGGCGGCATCGGCGACTGGGGGCTCATCCTGGCGGGCGCCGTGCTCTCCGCCCTGCCCGTCATCGTGCTCTTCTTCGTCTTCCAGCGCTACTTCCTCGAAGGGGTGTCCTTCGGAGGCGGCAAGGAGTGAGGAAGGCGGATGGACTTCAGTGAGAACGTCGTCCTCAAGGAGCACTACTCGTTCCTGGTGGCCGATGCACAGGGCAAGGTCGACGGCGGCGAGCGCGGGCTGTACAACCGCGACACGCGCATGCTCTCGCGCTACGCCTGGAGCTGGCGCTGCGCTCAGCGGGAGTTGACCCCACTCGTGGTCGACACGCCGCGCCCGGACACGATGAACGCGCATTACGCGCTCATCGAGGGGCCGTCGCAGCTGCTGGCCGTGAGCCGCACGCTCACCATCGAGGCGGCCGTAATGCGCGACGAACTCGAACTAGCGAACACCTCCCTCGAGCCGCTCCGGCTCGACTTCGACCTGCGCCTGGCCGCTGACTTCTGTGACCTGTTCGAAGCGCGTGGCTGGCCGGGCCAACAGCGGGAGCCGGCGACCATCGACCTCGACGGCGCTGTTACCTTCGCCTACACCGCGTCCGACGGCGTGCTGCAGGAGGCGGCGGTATCCCTTGGCGGCGGCGCTCCAGCGCTAACGCGCGAGGAGGGCGGCGTCCGTGCCAGCTGGTCGCTGGAGTTGGCGCCTGGCGAGCAGCGCGCGATCAAGGTCACGGTGGGCATCGACAACCCGCTCGACCGGCCCCCCACCGACGCTGTCAGCTACGAGCGCTGGCGCGGCAGTTTCGGCTCGCTGTGGGAGCTGCCGTCTTCACGCGGGGCTCACCGGCCGGCACTCGAGAGAGCCGTCGACGACATGCGCGGCCTGCTGTTGTTCACGCCCGAGGGTCCGTTGCCGGCCGCCGGCATCCCCTGGTTCGTCGCCGCCTTCGGACGCGACGCGCTGCTCACGGCGTACTTCCTGTTGCCGTTCAGGCCCGACGTCGCCGCCGGCACCCTTAGGTACCTCGCCAAGTGGCAGGCCGACTCCTTAGACGAACGACGCGCAGCGCAACCGGGCAAGATCATGCATGAGTTGCGCTTCGGCGAGCTCTCGCGCACCGGCCTCACGCCGCACTCGCCTTACTACGGTTCCATCGACGCCACGCCACTCTTCCTGATGTTGCTCGGTGCCTACGTAGACAGCACCGGCGACCGCGGGCTGCTTGACGAGCTGAAGCCGGCGTGGGAGGCGGCGCTGGCGTGGTCCGTCGAGCACGGCGACCTCGACGGCGACGGCTTCCTCGAGTTCGACACCGGTCCGGTAGGGAAGACCGGTCACCTCAGCGTGCAGTCGTGGAAGGATTCGCACGACTCGATGAGCCACTCAGGAGGAGTCCTGGCCAGCGGACCGTTGGCGGTCTCCGAGGTGCAGGGTTACGCGTATGCCGCCTTCATGTCCGCCGCCGGCTGGTACCGCGAGCTAGGCGACGCAAGCCGGGCCGCCGACTGGCAGCGGCGGGCGACCGCGCTCCGCGACGCCTTCAACCGCTCCTTCTGGGTCGAGGAGCTCAACAGCTACGCCATGGCTCTAGACGGCGAGAAGCGGCCCCTTGCGGTGCTCAACTCCGACGCTGGCCACCTGTTGTGGTGCGGCATGGTCCCTCCGGAGCGTTCCAAGGCCTTGGTTGGCACGTTGTTCTCGGCGCCTTCGTGGTCCGGTTGGGGGCTGCGCACGCTGGGCGCGGGGGAGGTCCGCTACAACCCCGTTAGCTACCACAACGGCTCGGTGTGGCCCCATGACACGGCGCTCTTCGCGCTCGGCCTGTTGCGCTACGGCTTCGCTGCCGAGGCCGCGCGGGTGCGCGAGGCAGTTTTCGACCTCGCGGCCCGCCAGCCCGACCAGCGCCTTCCTGAGTTGGTGGGCGGCTACGAACGTGGGGACCGTCCACCGGTGCCGTACCCGGTGGCCTGCCGGCCGCAAGCCTGGGACGCTGCCGCACTCTTGCACCTGGCGAGCCTGGAGC
>DASROV010000310.1:0-2693 GCA_035646755.1 Trueperaceae bacterium
GTAGCCTTTCGCTTGCCGCCGGCCTCTTCGCCAGCCTCGTCCCCGACCCCACGAGCGACCCGCGGGTGCTGCTCGTCAACGGCGTCGGTGGGCTGATGATCGTCGCGCTTGGCCTCGGCCTGCTCGACCTCAAGCGACTCCGCGTGGCGTCGCTGCTGCCGGCGCTGGTGCTCGTCGTGGTGTTCTACCTTATCGGCTTGCGATTCTACTGACGAGGCGGGGACGTGCCGGGTTCACGTCGTCAGTGTCAACTCATCCTCGTCAAGGAGGCAGAGCGACACAGGCACGCCCACCCTGGGTAACATGACCCGATGACAGCCCCCGCTGATGACTTCGCCACCGGCCACCTGGTCGTGGGAGAGGTAGTCGATGAGGTAGTTGACGACGCGGTTCTCGACCACCTTCAGCGCTTGGCGCGCCTGAGCGTTCCTGAGGACGAGCGCGAGGCCGTCAAGCGCGACCTCGGCAAGGTGCTGGCCTTCGTCGCCCAACTGCGTGAGGTCGACGTCGACGGCGTCGAGGAGCTGACCAGACCGGTAACGCCGACCGGCGCCGCCCGCGAAGACGTGCTCGCCCCGTCGCTGCCACGCGAGCTCGCGCTGGCGATCGCGCCGGCCACGCGCGATGGCTTCTTCGAGGTGCCGCGCACGGTCGAGGAGGGCTGAGCCAAGGCTCAGCCGGCTTGCTCACTGCCCTAACTCAACGCAGGAATCTCAACGCAGGGATCTCAACGCAGCTAGCTCAGCGCAGCACCTCGCTGCCGACGAACGCCGCCAACACCGGCGGCAGCGCCACGCTGCCGTCCTGGCGCTGGTAGTTCTCGACCAGCGCGGCGATCGTGCGGGGGAAGGCCAGGGCGCTGCCGTTGAGCGTGTGCACCGGCTCGGGCCGGCCCTTGCCGCCGACGCCACCGGGCCGCGAGCGCGTCTTCAGCCGGTTGGCCTGGAACGCCTCGAGGTTGCTCACGCTCGAGACCTCCAACCAACGCTCCTGGCCGGCGCTCCACACCTCGAGGTCGTACTTCTTGGCCTGCGTGAAGCCGAGGTCACCGGTGCACATAAGCAGCCGTCGGTAAGGCAGGCCGAGCTCCTCTAGCAGGCCCTCGGCCACCGCGGTCATCGCCTCCAGTGCCTGGTAGCTCTCGGCCGGAGCGGAGAACTGCACCATCTCGACCTTGTCGAACTGATGGACGCGGTTGAGCCCGCGAACGTCCTTGCCGTGGCTGCCGGCTTCGCGCCTGAAGCAGGCCGAGTACGCCGCGTACTTAAGCGGCAACGCCGCGTCGTCGAGTATCTCGTCGCGGTGCAGGTTGGTGAGCGCCAGCTCGGAGGTGGGCACGAGGTAGAAGCCGTCGCTCACCTGGTACATCTGCCCTTCCTTGTCTGGTAGTTGGCCCGTCGCGGTCGCCGAGGTCGCGTTGACCAACAACGGGGGCACGATCTCGCGGTAGCCATGCTCCTCGAGCCGCGCCAGGAAGTACGCCTGCAGCCCGCGGACAAGGCGCGCACCGGCTCCGGCGAAGACCGGGAACCCTGCCCCAGTAAGCTTCACCCCGGCCTCGAGGTCGAGCCAACCTCGCTCGGTCATCAGCTCCCAATGAGGCCTTGGCGTGAAGTCGAAGTTCGGCTTCTCGCCCCACTCCTTGGCGACGACGTTGTCGTGTTCGCTCTCGCCGTATGGCACGCTCTCGTGCGGCAGGTTAGGGATCTCCAAAAGCAAGCTGTCGAGCTGCTGCTGCAGGCTGCGCTCGAGGTCCTCGAGTCGCTTCACCTCGGCCGAGAGCTGAGCCAGGCGCTCCATCAGCTCGGGGTCGTCACCGCCCTGGCGCTTGAGCTCGCCCACCCGCTTGCTGTCGGCGTTGCGCCGCGCCTGCTTCTCCTCGAGGTCCCGCTTCACCAGGCGGTGCTCCTCGTCGCTGGCGAGCAGCTGCTCGAGTTTCGGGAGGTCGTTTGCCAGCATCTTCGCGCGCATGGCGCGGCGAACAGTCTCGTGGTGCTCGCGGATGAAGCGGAGGTCAAGCATGCCAACCAGTGTACGAGCTTCCTCATCAAAACCGCCCGCCCTCGGCTATCCTCGACGCGGCGAAGCCGGCGGCAGCGGTGGGAGGATAAGCGAGCCACGCCGCTGGCCCTCGAGCGGCCAGCCGGCGCCGCGGTCGGCGGAGGATACGTGTGTTAAGGCGACTTTTCAACTCGAGCGACAACACCCTTACACTCGACCCGCTCGTCGCCGTCGACCGGATGCTGCGAGCGACGCGGGCCAACGAACGAGGCGATGAGGTGTTGCGGGCGCTCAAGGCGCTACTGCCTGGAGACGTCCGCGGCTACGTGGTGAGGGGCGACGACAGCAACGGCTACCGCTTCGATGCCCAGACCGGCTACTCGGCCCAGTTGCTTGAGCTGACACCCGGTCACGGACCGTGGCGCTCGCCCGGCCCCCGCCTCGTCGCCAACAACATCGCTGAGATGTTCACCCCCAACGAACAGGCCCTTAGGGCCCAGTACGCCGACCTCGGCCTGCGCGACGCGAACTCGACCATGGTAGTGCCTGTCGCCGGTCGCTTCGCCAGCTACGGGACGTTGGTGCTCCACCGCCACGGGCCGCCGGCGTTCGGCGAAGACGAACTCAAGCAGGTCGCGCGCTGGGGCTCGGTGCTAGGCGAGACGCAGGCGAAGGAGTCCGAGCTCGGCCGC
>DASROV010000311.1:0-4374 GCA_035646755.1 Trueperaceae bacterium
ACCGATAGCGATGAAGCCGAAGAAGATCACGCAGAAGAGAAGCCAGTGGTTCTTGTGGAAGTCGAGCCGCATCTCGCGCTCCTAATCCGTGGCGGCCGTGGACGGTATGGGGGCAATCCGGCCGCTCGAGGCGGGCGCTGACGAGCGTCGCGGCCGCATTACCCAGAGGTTGTAGGCGAAGACCAGGTGCGAGAGGACCATCAGCGTGCCGCCGACTGCGCGCCACAGCCAGTACGGCGCCATGTTGATCACCGACTGGATGAACGCGCTGCCGGCGAGCCATTCAAGGCCCTGGATGGTGCCGCCGATCATCAACGCCGTGCTGTACAGCGCCAGGCCGACGAGGGCGAACCAGAAGTGGATGCCCACCGCCAGCTGCGGGGGCTCGCGGCCGGTGAGTTGCGGGACCAGGGCGTAGACGCCGCCCCAGATGAGGAATGCCACGAAGCCGTACATCGTCAGGTGCGAGTGCGCGATTGTGTAGTTCGTGAAGTGCCACACCAGGTTGAGGCTCCTGAACGCCTCGAGCGTGCCCTGGAAGGAGAAGATGAAGTAGGCCAGCACGCCGGCCAGGATGAACGGCAGGCTGTAACTGCGCGCGATGGTGCGACCCTCGCCGCGCATGGTCAGCAGGAAGTTGCCGGTGCCGGCGGCCAACGTCACAACCATGCCGACGCTGAAGATGATGGCCACCGTCTGCAGCCACCAGGGGATCGGCGCGAAGATGAAGTGGTGAGCGCCGATCATCGAGTAGAACACCATCTGTGTCCAGAAGGCCAGCACGCCGAGCGAGTACGAGTAGATTGGTTTATTGAGCAGGCGCGGCAGGAAGTAGTAGGTGAAACCGAGCACCAGCGGCGTGAACCACATCCCCACGCCCATGTGCATGTAGTAGCCCTGGATGACGGTCTCGCTGATGCCGTTGCGCTGGTAGAACGGCAGGTAGGCGATGACCAGCAGGGCGATGGTCCACAGGAAGCCGCCCATGATGTACCAGTTGGAGATGTAGATCTCCTCGGTGCGGCGGTTGACGATGGTGCGTATGAGGTTGTACGCCACGAGTATCACGCCGATCGCGAACACCCCCTGCACCGGCCAGATGTACTCGCGGTACTCCTGGCCGCCGTTGGTGATGCCGGCGGCGAGCAGGATGTCACCGACCAGCACGGCGATGTTGATCAGCCACAGGCTGACCCAGGCCAACGGCACGCTGAACAGCCGCCGCTGGCTGGTCTTGGGCACCACGTAGAGCGCCAGCGCGATCATCGCCAGCGACGACCAGCCCCAGAACACGGTGTTGGTGTGGATGGGTCGTAGCCGCCCGAAACTAAGCCACGGCAAGTGGTCGATGTCGGGGGCGACCAGCTTGATGCCGAGGTACTCGCCGATGAGCGTGCCGAAGACCAACCACGCCGCGGCGAAGCCCAGGTAGGCGTAGATGAGCTTGGTGGTCACGGTGTCGCGGTCGGCCACCGGGTTGACGCGGGCCTTGGGAACGGTTAGCGGTCTTACAGCCGGATGGTGCTGGTGCGTAGCGTTAAGCGGGTTCGGCGGTAGGGGTGAGTCGGTATCCACTACCCCATCTGAAGCGCGTTGCGGCGCTCAGTCCCATGACCTGGGTCATTCACAGCGTTTGGAATGCCTGCTAACCGGGTGGCAGGCGGTCGCTTCGGCGTAGCTACGGTCGGGTGCTGTCGTCTGCGTTCACGTCCAGCGGCCTTTGCCTCAGCCGAACGTGCGCTTGTAGTACTCCCGCAGGCGCTCGTGATGCTCCTTCGAGGCGTCGCCCTGGCTGCCCATTTGCAAGGCCAGCATCTCCAGGCACCAGTGCCAGCCGGGCAGCACGTCGAGGGCGCTCTCCTTGGTCTCGAGGTCGTGGACGAAGGTCAGCTCGCTGGTGCTGGTCAGCTCGCCGTCGCGCGCCTCCATGCGGATCACCTGGGTACCGCGCATGCCTGGATACTCCGACTCGGCCGGCCCGTCGATGCGCATCTCGAACACGTTCGGGGGATCGAAGGCGGTGATGACGCCGTCGGGCGCCTCCGGCGGCGGCGTGCCGTCGACGCTCTCGAAATTCTCGGTTACCTTGCTGCCGACCACGCCCTCGTGCCGCAGTTTGGTGGGGTACCAGGCGTCGAGCCCCTCGGGCGAAGTGATCGCTTCCCATAGGTCCTCAACGGGACGCTCGTAGTGGCGGACGAACGTTACGCGGTAGCCGCCGTTGGGTAGCTGTGTGAGTTGGCCGGCTCCTTCGGGGGCTTCTTCAGGGGCTTCGGAGGCGCTTCGGTTCATGGCATCGTCGTTCACTGGTGCACCACCCTCTCTGCCTCATGAGAGCATGCGTGGATGAGGTATCGGCAGAAGAGCGTTTTCTCGGGCTTCACGTTGTCGCTGCGAGCAAATGCCTGCATCACTTCGGCTCAAGCGGTATCGCTTCCTTCAGGACCGCGGCGCGGATGCCCGACTTCAACCCTGATGCCGGCACAGCGTCGACTTTGCGCCCGAGTATTTTTGCGAACGCTTCCTCGAGCTCCCCTAATCCGATCAAGCTGACGGTTGGTGCCAGGTCGACCAAAATATCGATGTCACTATCCGGCCCGGCGTCGCCACGGGCGACGCTTCCGAACACACGCAGGTTGGTGGCTCCAAGTCGGTTGCCTGCTTCGATGAGTGCGTTGCGGTTCTGGTAGATGAGCACGCCGGTAGCCGTGCCGCGTAGCCGCAGAGCCTCTTGCTCGTTCACGAGGCCATGAGGGTAGCAGTGGACCGCGAGTAGGGCACGTATCGTGGTAGCCGGTGCGGTATTACCCATGGTAGCATCAACCATGGCTACTTCTGAGAAGCTGAGCGTGAGTCTGCCTCGAGACCTTGTCGACTACGTTGACGAGTATCGTCGTGAGCACGACATCGCAAGTCGAAGTCATGTACTGGCTAGGGCTATCTCAGCGCTCCGTAGTGAGGAGTTGATCGCTAGTTACAAACGGAGTGCTCGCGAGGCCGCCGATCCACTCCTCGAAGGAGGGCTGGCAGATGGTTTGACGCCGAGTACCGAGGACGACTGGTGACGAGCCTTGAGCTTAGGCGGGGTGACATCGTCCTTACTGACTTCAGTCCAGCCCGTGAACACGAGGCCAACTTCGTTAGGCCAAGCGTGGTGGTCACAAACGACCTAGCCAACCTATACGGTGTCGCTATCACGGTTGTGCCCCTCACTTCCAACGTGGATGTTGTACATGCCTTCCAAATTCTCCTACCTAGATCTCGGACCGGACTCGATCGAGACAGCAAGGCTCAGGTCGAGTTGCTACGAGGTGTCGCCAGATCCAGCTTCCGGCGGGTAATGGGAATGGTGCCAGACGACCTAATGGTTCAACTCGACCGAAGGCTGTTAGACCATCTAGATCTCGCCAAGATGGCCTAGGGAGAATGGAATTCTCACCCCCCACCAACAGCCCGCTCCAAAGCCCGACTCAACTCCGGCACCGACAACAACCGCGTCGCCGCCTGGTCGAAAACTACCTGTGCCGCTGCGCCAGCCTCTTCGTACAACAGCGTCCACTTGTCGAGGTCCTCCAGGCCGGCGTTGAGCCGCAGGACCACAGCGCCATCGAGAGCCGGCGCGAGCTCCTCGGCGGTCACCGGGTTCGCCGAGTGGTCCTCGCCGTTGCCGAAGACCACCAGCACGCGCTCGTTCTCGGGTGGGGCGTCGCGGAGGTAGAAGGCCGCCGTCCTCAACGCCTCGCTGAGGCCGGTGCCGAACTCCGGATCGACCTCCTTAGGCAACACGCTGCGCAGCTCGGCGAAGAACGCGAAGCGGTCCAACTGGCTGCCGGAGTAGGTGGCGTTGAACAACGCGGCGTAGACGGTGTCGAGCTCGCCGGGCGAGCGCACGGGGATGACGATGAGGCGGTCGTTGCGCTCGAGCAGCGCCCGCTGCGGCGATGGGTCGGCCCAACTGAGCACGAGTTGATTGGCATCATCGAGGCGCGAGCTCTCGCCGCCGCTGGTGTCCTGCAGCACGACGTAAGTGGTCGCGGCGTTAGCGTGGCTGCCGAACCCGGCTAGCACGAGCGCGGTTAGCGCGACGCCCAACACGTCACTACCAGGCCGTCGCCGGAAGCCGGAGCCGATCCAGGCGCCGATGCGCGCGAAGACCCGGCTGAGGAACAGCACGAAGCGGCCGATGAGGATGGCCATGAACGCCCAGGCGCTCATCAGGCCGCTTTGCAGCTTCAAGAGCAGGCGGCCGAGGGCGGTGACAATCAGCACGTAGAGCCGCATCAACGCGCTCTGCGCCTTGAGCGCGAAGCGTCCGATGGCGATCGCCGAGACCGTCCAGCCGTGGCGCAGCCCGCTCGCCAGGATCGCCAGCAC
>DASROV010000312.1:0-2453 GCA_035646755.1 Trueperaceae bacterium
TGCCGGCTTTGCCACTACCGGCTTTGCCGGGCGTGGGCTTGACGGGCGTGGCGTTTTCGGCCGTGGCCTTGCCGCCCTTGCTCGCCGCGGACTTCGAAGTACCGGCACTCTTCTTGCCGGCCGGGGCCGCGGTGTTCGCCGAGTTTGCGGTGGCCGACTTTGCGCTTACCGGCTTAGCGCTTGCGGGCTTAGCGTCGGCAAGCTTGGCGGCACCGGATTTAGCGGCACCCGATTTAGCGGCGGCCGATTTAGCGGCGGCCGACTTAGTGGTTGCCGGCTTCGCGGCAGCCGACTTATCAACCTTGCTTGAGGCTGCCTTCGTGTTGCTCGAGGCTTTCGACGCAGTCACCTTAGCGGTGTTCGTGCCCTTGGGCGCCGGCTTTCCTGACGCCTTTCTAACGTCCTTGGCCTTGATGCTCGCGCCGACTCCTGCCTGCTCTACATCGTTGGTCTGCTCTGTCTTAAGGGCCTTTGCCACGGTTGCTCCTTACCTTGGCTGGCGCTACTAGCGCCTAGTTGTCGCTCGCTTGAGCGTATCCACTGTTGTGCGTCTTTGTTGCACGGCTGGCACGACGCTGTCGGCCGCAGACACCTTCTTGCCAAGCTGCTTCTCCAAAGGTGATCGGTGGCCCGACCCATGTCCTACGGTCAAGCGGCGAGCTGTGGCGGCTTACGCTCGGCGGTTGTCGGGTGCCGCTTTCGTAGCGACGGTGACGGTCGAACCGGGTCAGCACGCGAAACCAAATTCTAACACCCCGACGCTGCCGCCAGGGTGTTCAGCACTGCACCGGCGCGGGTGGGTAGTACCCGGCCCCGCCGACGCCCGCTAGTTAGCAGCCGGCTTTATCTCTACGTCGTGCAGCAGCAGGTCGTCGAACGCCGAGCCGAACGGCTCGACGACCGCGCTGGCCGGGGAGGGCACGGTAACTGGCTGCACGAGTGTGGCGGCGAGGGGCGCCAGATCATCGAACGCCGCCATCGCGCCCTCCGTGTGGAGGTACAGCGGCGCTTCGGGTTTCGGCGCCGGCGGCGCGCTTGCCTGGAGGCGGCGCGCGGTCTCGGCGTCCTTGGTGACGCGCCTCAACAACGCCTCGGCGTCGAGGGGCTTCATAGGCCGCGCGAAGAAGTAGCCCTGAGCCAGGTCGACCCCTAGGCGCCGGATGAAATCGCGCTGGTACGCCGTCTCGATCCCTTCGGCCACCACCTGCTTGCCTAGCTTATGCGCCATCGCGCAGATGGCTTCGACGATCGGGAAGGTGCTGGCCGGCTCACTTACCGCGTCCTCGTTGAGGCCGGCAGCGATCTCGGCCCAGGCGCCATGCGAGAAGGTGCGCGATGACGCCGGCGAGCGCATGCCGTGATCGGTGGTCCCGGTGTTGCGGTCGCCGCTGCCCGTGACCTTCAGGGTGCCGCCGACCGCCTTCGGCGCCAAGCCCTGGACGAACGACCTGTCGATCTTCAGCGTGCGGATCGGGAGTCGCTGCAGGTAGGCGAGCGAGGAGTAACCGGTGCCGAAATCGTCGAGAGCGGTCGGCACGCCTAACTTCTCGAGCCGCCGCAACGTCCGCATCGCCAGCTCGTAATCACGCACCAGGACGCTCTCCGTCACCTCGATCTCGAGCAACTCGGCCGGGATGCCCGAGTCGTTGAGCGCGCCCTTCACGGTGTCGATGAACGACTTCTGGTGGAACTGCATGGTCGAAACGTTCACCGCAATGCGCACCGGCCTCAAACCCGCGCGGATCCACTCGCGCTGTTGCAGTGCGGTCTCGCGCAGCACCCAGTGGCCGATCGGCGAGATGAGTCCGGCCTCTTCCGCGACGGGGATGAACTCCCCAGGCGAGACGATGCCGAGTTCCGGGCTATGCCAACGGATCAACGCTTCGAAGGCGGCGAGCTGGTTGTCGGCGAGCCGCACCTGGGGCTGGTAGACGACCTCGAGCTCGTTCTCCTGAAGCGCCTTGCGTAGCTGCCGCTCGAGTTCGAGCCTTCGACTAAGGCGCGTGCGCACCTCGACGGTGGAGAAGTAGAACGAGTTCTTGCCGCCCTCCTTCACCTGGTACATCGCCGCATCGGCGCTCTTCAGCAGGGCTTCGGGGTTCGAGCCGTCGCGTGGGTAGAGGCTGATGCCGATGCTCGCCGAGACCTGAACGTCGCGGCCGTCGATCTTGAACGGGGCGCTTAGCTCCCTCACCAGGCTGCGTGCCACCGAGGCGGCTGCGCGCTCCTCCTGGACGCCCATGAGCGCGACGGTGAACTCGTCGCCACCGACGCGGCCGACCAGGTCTAGGCCGCGCACGTTCTCGCGTAGCACCCGGCCGACCTCGCGCAGCAGCTTGTCGCCGGTCTCGTGACCGTAGGTGTCGTTGACGAACTTGAAGCGGTCGAGATCGACGAACAACAGGGCCAAGCCGGTGCCGTTCTCGGTCGACCTGGCGATCGCCGCCTGGAGC
>DASROV010000313.1:0-10290 GCA_035646755.1 Trueperaceae bacterium
GCGGGTCTCGGTGGCGGCGAGTCGCGCCTCGAGTTCGGCGATCTGGGCGTTGAGTTGCTCACGCTCGCGGCGTCGTTCGGCCAGCTCGGCACTTACCGCGTCTCGCTCGGCGATGCGACTCGCGAGCTCGCTCGCGGTGTCGCCGAGTGCGGCCTTGATGTCCTCGAGCTCCTGTTCCCGGTTGGCGAGCAGCCGCTCGTACTCCAGGATGTCGGCTTCGAGGCTACGTCGTGTGTCGCTGTTGAGGTCTACCTGCGCTGAGCCGTGGCTGGCCAGCTGGCCAGCCGCCACCGTGAGAATGAGCGCGACGAACACGACGAACCGGATGAAGCTCACGGCGTAAGTCTAGCAACAGTCCCGTGGTGACCGGCTCGGAGCTAGTTCTGCTCGCGCAGGAACTGCGACAGCCCGATGGCGCTACCGACGAAGCCGACGAGCACCGCCAAGGCGGCCAGGGCGCCGGCGATCCAGCCGAGCACCATCGGGTCGCGCACGAACGGCACGAACGAGAACTGCTCGGAGAGGCGCGCCACGCCGAACTGGTAGCCGGGGATGACCAGCCCGAGCGCGACCACCGCACTTATCACACCGAGCATCACACCTTCGAGCAGGAACGGGGCGCGGATGAAGTTGCGGCTCGCCCCGACCAGGCGCATGACGTCGATCTCCTGGCGCCGGGCGGTGATGGCTGCCCGAATCGAGTTGACGATGGCGAACACCGCAGCGCCGAGCAGGACGACGATGAGGATCGACCCGCCGACCCTTAGCGCGTCGTAGATGGCCAGGAAGGTGTCGACGGCCTGGCTGCTGTCGTCGACCTCGTTAACGCCAGGCAACTGCTCGAGGCGGAAGCGCACGTTCTGGGTCTGTACTGGGTCGTAGAGGCGCACGTGGAAGGTGTCGGGCAATGGGTTCTCGACGAACGAGGCGGCGCGGCCGAGCGACGGCAGGTTGGCGACCATGTCAGCAAGCGCCTGGTCGCTCGAGACGAACTCGAGGCGCTCCACCTCGGGCCAGGCGCGCACGGTCGAGATCAGCTGCTCGACGTTCGCCTCGTTGCCGAGGTAGGCCGCCAACTCGAGCTCGCTCTGCAGCGTCGAGAGCGCCTCGCTGAGGTTGGCCGACAGCAGGCTGAGCGCGGCCAGCATGGTGAGCGACAGCGTCATCGTCGTTATCGTCGAGATGCTGGCCACCCAGTTGCCACGGATGGCGCGCATCGCCTGCGCCAGGGCGTACATCAGCGCGAAGTGTACGCCGCAATCACCGCGTCGGTGAACCGCGTGGTGTCGGCGTCCCCGCCGAGGTCACCAGTCACCGGACCGTGCTCGAGTACGTGGGTGACGGCGTCGTCGATCCGCGACGCGACCTCTTTGAGGCCAAGATGGTCGAGCATCATGGCGGCGGTTAGCATCGTCGCGGTGGGGTTGGCGATGCCCCTGCCGGCGATGTCGGGTGCGCTGCCGTGCACCGGCTCGAAGATCGCGTAGTGCTCGCCGACGTTGGCGCTCGGCGCCACGCCGAGGCCACCGGTAAGGCCTGCCATGAGGTCGGAGAGGATGTCGCCGAAGAGGTTGGTCGAGACCAGGACGTCGAAGCTCCCTGGGTCACGAACCAGCCGCATGGCGGCGGCGTCGACGATCACGTCGTAGGTGTCGACGTCTGGGTACTCACGCGCGATCTCCATCACGGTCTCGAGGAACATGCCAGAGGTGAGTGGCAGCACGTTGGCCTTGTGGACGACAGCGAGGCGTTTGCGTCGGCGACGGGCCTGGTCGAGGGCCACCCGGGCGATGCGCTCGCAGGCCCGGCGCGTGACCACCGCGTCGGCGATGGCGAGGTCGCCGTAGCGACGCTCCTTCTCGACGTAGAGCCCCTCGGTGTTCTCCCTGACCATGAGCATGTCGATGCCGGGGATGGAGGCGGGGATGGGCCGCGAGCGGGCCGGGCGAAGGTTGGAGAACAGATCGAGCGTGCGACGCATGTAACGGATCGCGCCTTGGTGCCCTTCGACCTTGTGTGACGGGCTGGTGAACGCCCCCGCCAGCGTGGCGTCGGCCTGTGTGACCTTGGCCAGCGTCTCCGGGGGAACGCTGCTGCCGATGGCCTGGAACGTCGCCCAGCCGGCCTCGGCCGTGACGAACTCGAGGGGCGCACCCGTGACTTCGAGGAGCCGGCGGGTCGCGGGGATTACCTCCTGGCCAATGCCGTCACCGGCGATCAGGCAGATGGTGTGCATGCGAATCTCCTATGCGGCGGTACGAACACCGTCGACGGCCTAGGCGGCGCGCGCGCCGCGACCGAAAATCGACCCAACGTAACACGCCTCACCTGGGCCTCACGGCGCTGGTACTATGTGCCTGGGAACCGATGCCTGGAGCAAGCGAGTGACGAGCTTACATGGACGCATCGAGGAGGGTGTGCTACCTAACCTCCTTCAATACCTGTCGCTCTCCCAGGCCTCGGGATGCCTGATGCTTAGGCACCCGCAGAAACTTCACGCCAACCTCTACCTCGACGCCGGCCGCGTGGTGTTCGTCGACGCCAAGCCGCTCTACGACCTTGCCGCTCTGGCCGCCTTGCTGCGCTGGCACGACGGGCGCTTCGCGTTCAGGCCGGGTGTTCGGGCCCCCCGCAACACCTTGACCAGCTCCACCGAAACGCTGCTCCTTCAAGCCACGCAGAAGGCCGACGAGATCTCCGGTGCCGGCGGTGACGAGATCGACGCCGACAGCGTGCTTACGGCGGTCGCCCAGGGCGCGACGTCGGTCGACACCGGGCTTGGCCGCGGCAAGGAGCTGGCCGGCGGCCCGAGTTACGAGTTCGGGCCGGTGACGCTTCTTGGCGACCCAGTAGGCGGCGCCGTATCGCCGCCTCCGGCTGTCGTCGTCGACACCGTGTCGCTTTCGCTCACCGCGCTCGACCTGTGGCGCCGGCTCGACGGGGTGAGCAGCCTGCGTCAACTGGCCGCGACCGCCGGGCGGCCGGTCGCCGACGTCGTCGGCGCCGCCAAGGAGTTGTTGAACAACGCGCTCGTCGACTACGTCTCACTTGTCGTCGCCGACCCGCGCTTCGCTCGTGAGATCGCCCGCGAAGCAGTAGACCTGCTTGGGCCGGTTGGCGAGATCGTGGTCGAGGACGCGCTCTACGAGCTCGGTTTGACCGTCGACACGATCCCCGTCGGTACGGTCGATGAACTAGTGCGCCTCCTCGTGGTGGCCTTCGACAACCCCTTCTCGCGCGCTGAGTTCCTGCGGCGCGTGAGCGAACTGCGGCGGCTCTTCGCGCTCGAGCCGTCCGAGGCTGGAGGCTTCTAGATGAACTACGTAGTAGTCGTGCTCGATCCCGTTCCAGAAGACCTGAGCGCGGCGATCGACGTCGTCGCCGAGCGCTTCCGCATCGGCCATGACAAGGCGCGAGCGCTCCTCGCCCGAGTCCCTGGCCCAGTAACGAAGTCGGTGCCCGAAGGTCAGGCCCGTACCGTTGCCGACATACTCGAGCAGGCCGGTCTGCGGGTCGAGCTGAGGCCCGGCGACGCGGCAGTGCAGGCCGTGGCCAACCCTGCGCACGCCGCGGAGCCGGTGGCAAGAGCGCCCGTTGACGACGTCGTCGCGGCGCCGGCTGACCAGGTCGAGTTGGAGGAGCGCGAAGGGGCCGAGGACGAAGCCCAACCAGGGAGCGAGGCGCTGCCAGCGGAGCGGGCACAAGCGAACCGGGCACAGGCGAACCGGGCCCACGCGGAGCCGGGACATGCGGAGCCGGGACATGCGGAGCCGGCACGCGCGGAGCCGGGACGCGCGGAACGGGCACCCGTAGACGAGCCGCGCACGCGCCCCGAGCCCGGGCTGACCACGACCACGCCGCCGCGTGACCCGATGAAGACCACGCTCACGCGCGAGCCGCCCGACCTGGAGCGCAGCGGGCTGCGGCGGCGCATAAGCAGCGCCGCTACCCTGCCCGCCATATTGACCCTGCTGGTAACGCTGCTGGCACTAACCGCCACCCTGTTGCCGGTGCTGCGCGCTCAGCAGGCGCGCAGGGCGGCCGACACCGCCGCGGCCGTCGCCGCCACCATCGAAGGGCTTTCGGCGGGCCTGCCCCTTTCGGCGCCGATAATCCGCGCCGAGCTGCGGCAGGTCGAGGAGCGCACGCGCACGCAGCTGGCGCCTAGAGGAGTTCAATTCATGACCGTGGTCGGCGCCGACGGCTCGCTGCTGCTCGAGTGGAGCGAGGCCGCGCGCGGCCCTGGCTCGCTCACGCCGGCGCAAGCTACGGCGGTCTCGGCGAGCGCCGGCTCTGCGCCCGACTCGCTGGCCGCGGAACAGTCCGTCGGCGCTAGCCTCGCCGCGAGCTTCGACACGCTCCT
The DNA here is from genome assembly GCA_035646755.1 of Trueperaceae bacterium. Taxonomy (GTDB): domain Bacteria; phylum Deinococcota; class Deinococci; order Deinococcales; family Trueperaceae; genus DASRWD01. The sequence continues at coordinate 4,364 of DASROV010000313.1, forward strand.
GGCGATGGTCGGTTTGGGGTCGGAAGAGCCGGTGATCGCCGCCTCCGCCGTGCTCCGCAACGGCCAGCCGGTTGGCTCGGTCGTAGTCGGCCTCGACCCCGCCGGCCTGCGCTCACAACTCGGCCGCGTCCTGTTGACCACGCTCCTCGTCGGCCTCATCCCGGTGTTGTTCGCGGTGCTCGCCGCGCTGTCGCTGACGAGGGGCATCCGCGACGCGATCCGCTACCTGCTCGTCGCCACCGACCGCATCAGCCACGGTGACTTCGAGCGTCCAGTCGAACTCGAGCGCGACGATGAACTCGGCCAGATCGGCAACGCCGTCGAGCGCATGCGCGTGAGCCTGCGCGAGAGCATGGAGCGGCTAAGGCGCCGGCGCTAGCGGCCGCGCCCGTGCTCGCGGCCGGTCGCCCGCGGCCGGTCGACCGCGTTCAGCTGCGCGGCCGGGCTAGCTCGGCATCGGGTGGCGCGAGGCCAGCGCTTCGACTTCGGGCCTAAGGCGGCTCGGATCGCCGCTCTCTCCCAGGCTCAACGCGCGGTCGATGAGTTCGGCCACGGTGCTCATCTCCTCGACTGTGAAACCGCGCGTGGTAAGCGCCGGCGTACCGATCCTTATGCCCGACGTCACCCACGGCTTCTCCGGGTCGAACGGGATCATGCTTTTGCTGACGGTGATGCCGGCGGCGTCGAGCAGCTTGCTGGCCTTGTTGCCGGTGAGCCCTTTGGGCCGCAGGTCGATGAGGAAGAGATGGTTGTCGGTGCCGCCTGACACCACCCGGTAGCCGCGCCCCGACATTGCCGCCGCCAGCGCGGCGGCAATGTCGATGATGCGTTGGGTGTAAGCAGTGAACGAAGGTTGCAGCGCCTCGAAGAACGCGACGGCTTTGCCGGCGATGACGTGCACGAGCGGGCCGCCTTGGGTGCCGGGGAAGACCATCTTGTCGATCTTCTTCCTTACACCATCGTCCTGGCCGAAGATGAGCCCGCCGCGCGGGCCTCTCAAGGTCTTGTGCGTCGTCGACGTGACGACGTGGGCGTGCGGTAGCGGATGCGGGTGCAAGCCGGTGGCGACCATGCCCGCGATGTGGGCGATGTCGGCCATGAGGTACGCGCCGACCTCATCGGCGATCGCACGGAACCGCGCGAAGTCGATGAGCCGGCTGTAGGCACTGGCGCCGGCGATTATCAGCTTGGGCCTGAACTCGAGCGCGATGCGCCGCACGGTGTCGTAGTCGAGGATCTCGCTGTCCGCGTCGACCGGGTAGCCGGTGACCTGGTAGTTGATACCGGAGAAGTTCACCGGCGAGCCGTGCGTGAGGTGGCCGCCCTGGGCGAGGTCCATGCCGAGCACGCGGTCGCCAGGCTCGAGCAGGGCGTAGTAGGTCGCCAGGTTGGCGCTCGACCCCGAGTGCGGCTGCACGTTGGCCCAGGTCGAACCGAACAGCTCGTTGCAGCGCTCGATCGCAAGGCGCTCGACCTCGTCGACGACCTCGCAGCCCCCGTAATAGCGCTTGCCAGGGTAGCCCTCGGCGTACTTGTTGGTTAGCACCGAGCCGACGGCCTCGAGCACCTGACGGGACACGAAGTTCTCGGAGGCGATTAGCTCGAGCCCGTCGCGCTGGCGGGCGAACTCGCGTTCGATAAGGGTGAAGATCCGCTCGTCGCGCGGCGGTGAGACCGTCTCCGTGGGGCCCCTCGCCTCACCAATGGCCGTCGCCATGCCGTTCCCGCGGCCGTCGTGCTCGCCTACCTCGTTCATGCCGCGAGTATATCGCCGGCTCCAAGACCGACGAAGCGTCGGTAATGACCGGCGCCTACGTCCCGGTTGACGGAGGCTACCTGGCTCATTGACCCGGGCGCGCGAACTCTTCGTCGAGGAACGGGGCCAGCAGAACCCTCGCGCGCTGCAGTTTTGAGGTGCCCGACTCGGTGAGCGGCAGCACGGTGCGGACGACCGCCGCTAGTTCGTCCATGGCGTCCAGGCTCACCTGGTCGCCTGCAGGGTTCGCGATGGCCTCGATCTCGACCTCGTAGAAGGTGAACCGCGGCGAGTCGCGGAGCGTCGCCGCGCTCGCCGCCGCCTCCGGCGGCGTGCAAGTGACCTCGTCGAACGCCAGTTCCGCCACCAGCGCTCCGTTCATGGTAGCGCCGATGGCGACCCTCCGCACGCGAAGTTCGGCTTGTGCCGTGAGCTCGCTGGTGTCGACCGAGGCTGGGAGGGCGGCAGTTATCGCGGCCGGCCAGGTGACCGCGTGATCGCCGCTGTCGGCGTCGATCTCGACTTCGACCTCACGGCGGGCATGCAGGGCGCCGGTAACCGTGGCCCCCCCCTTCAACGCGACGACCGTGGCGCCAGCCGAACGCCGCCGCCTTAGCGCCCAGCCGGCCCTCTCGAGGCCGCCGCTTGCATCGTCGTAGTACACGTCGAGGTGGCGCTTCACCCGTGCCGGCGCCAACTCCAGCCCGCTGGCGCCGAGGGCGGCACGCAGCTCGGCGAGGCTGGGGACGTGCTCGTCGGTGGTGGAGAACTTGAGCTCGCGCTCGGTGGCCACCTCGCGAGTCTAGCAGCGGCCGCCGTGCCCCACGACGGTCCCGACTCATGGCGCGCAAGCGGTGCGGCGACCGCCACCGGCTCCGGTGCTAGAATCCCCCAAACCGAACGCGTCGCCTCGGCCATCGCCGCTGAAACCTCGACCAGTTCCTGGCCCGAGCAAGCGTAGTGAAAGGATACCGAGATGTCAGATATCCGTAACGTCGCCGTCTTGTCTCACAGCGGCGCCGGTAAGACGTCTTTGGTGGAGGCGATGCTGTTCAGAGCCGGCGCCATCCAGACCCTTGGGCACGTGGAGGACGGCTCCACGGCCTCCGACACGACGCCGGAGGAGAAGCGCAGGAAGATCTCGATCTACTCGACCGTCCACCCACTGTCGTGGGTCGGTCACGACTTCAACATCATCGACACCCCCGGCTACGCCGACTTCGTGAGTGAGATCCGCGGCGGGCTGGCGGCCGCCGACGCCGCGATGATCGTCGTCTCGGCGGTCTCGGGCGTGGCGGTCGGCACGGAGCGTGTCTGGACGAGCAGCCTCGAACGCGAGCTATCGACGCTAATCGTCATCAACAAGATGGACCGCGAGAACGCCGACTTCTTCCGCACCATGGCCGAGATCGAGTCGACCCTGCCTGGCAACATCGCCGCCATCCAGGTGCCGATCGGCCAGGAGGACGACTTCCGCGGCCTCGTCGACCTGTTGAGCATGAAGGCGTACGAGTGGCCGACCGGCGAGCCTGTCGAGATACCGATCCCCGACGAGGTGAGCGGGCTCGCCGACGAGTACAAGGAGCGTCTAGTCGAGGCGATCGTCGAGACCGACGACGCGCTGATGCTCAAGTACCTAGAGGACGAGGAGTTCGGCCAGGACGAGCTGCGGGCGGCCTTCGACGCCGCGGTAAGGCGCAACGAGCTCACCCCGGTGCTCATCACCTCGGCGGCCAAGGTGATGGGCGTGAGCCTCCTGCTCGACTTCCTCGGCGAGGGCGTGCGAAGGGTCGAAGACCACGCCCCACTGCGAGTCGAGCGCGGCGACCCGCCCGAGCTCGGCCCCGCGGCGCCGTTCACAGCGCGGGTATTCAAGACCGTGATCGATCCATACCTCGGCAAGATCTCGCTGCTGCGCGTGCTCGGCGGCGGCCTCAAACAGGGCGACACCTTCAAGGTCGCCAACCGTGACGAGGATCTAAGGGCCGCGCACCTCTACGTGCCGAAGGGCGGCGAGCTCAGCGAGGTGAGAGAGCTGACCGCCGGCATGATCGGCGCGCTCACCAAGGCCGATATCGTCGCCACCGGCGACACGCTTACCGCGCCCGGCGACGACCTAGTGTTGGCGTCGATCCGCGTGCCGACGCCGGTGATGGCCTTGGCGCTGTTCCCAAAAGCGCGTCCTGACGAGGACAAGCTTGGAGAGGCGTTGCATCGACTGCTTGAGTCGGATTCCGGCTTGAAGCTCGAGCGCAACGCCGACACCCACCAGACCGTTCTCTGGGGCATGGGTCATGTGCACCTCGAGATCGCCGTCAACACCCTCAAGGACCGCTACGGCGTCGAGGTCGACACTGCTGTGCCGGCCGTCGCCTACCGCGAGACCATCCAGGGCGCGGCCGACGCCCGCTACCGCCACAAGAAGCAGACGGGTGGCGCCGGGCAGTTCGCGGAGGTTGCCCTCCGCGTCGAGCCGTTGCCACGCGACGGCGGCTTCGAGTTCGCTTGGGCCGTTGTCGGCGGCTCGATCCCCACGCAGTTCCAGACCAGCTGCGAGAAGGGTGTTATGAACGCCCTTGACAGCGGCGCGCTCGGTGGCTTCCCGGTCCAGGATGTGAGGGTCAGCGTCTACGATGGCAAGGACCATCCCGTCGACTCCGAGGATGTCGCGTTCCAGATCGCCGCCGCCCACGCCTTCAAGGAGGCGATGCTGCAGGCCAAGCCGGTGCTGCTCGAGCCGGTGATGTTGGTCAAGGTCCGGGTTCCCGACCGCTTCACGGGCGACGTGATCTCTGACCTCAACTCCCGGCGGGGCCGCATCCTCGGCATGGAGAGCGAGGGCTCGGTGAGCGTGGTGTCGGCGCACGTGCCGATGTCCGAGATCCAGTCGTACTCGGCGGACCTGAGGTCGATGACCGGCGGCCGCGGCGCGTACTCGTTGAAGTTCGACCGCTACGACGGGGTGCCGCAGCACATCGCCGACCGGGTGATGCAGGAACGCAGGCCCGAGCGGGCCGTCGGCTGAAAAGGGTTAGGCCTTGCTGGGGCTGCGGCGCGAGGAGCGGCGGCGCGGCGGGCGGCGGCGCCCCGCGGTTGGGCAGTTGACTTCAGGGCTTCTTGCCGCGCTCGAGTACGTCCTGGGCCAGCTCGCGGCCTAGTTCCTCGGCCTCTCGCGCTTCGCCGGTAACGCTCGCCTGCAGCGTCGAATCGTTCTCGACCACGGCTCCGAGGAGGGTGAGTTCGCCGTCGTCAGTCACGGTGGCAACGGCGCCTACCTGCCGTGGCGCCAACGCCGCTGCGAACGCGCGCTCGGCTCGCACACGGTCGAAGCTGGGGCGGTGCTGCAAGGCGTAGACGGTTTCGAAGGCGAGGTCGTCGTCAGCGCGCACCACCAGCCCGACGGCTCCCTGGCCGGGGGACGGCGTGAACGCGTCGACGTCGAGGTAGGCGTCGATGCGGTCGCGCAGCTCCAGGCCGAGCATGGTGGCAGCCGCCAGGATGAGGGCACCGAACTCGCCTGCGGCGAGCCGCGCGAGCTCGTTCTCGGGCGAGCCGTCGAGCAGCAGCGGCTCGACCGCGGTGCCCCCCGCTTTGAGGAAGGTCGCGTCGCGCTCACTGAACACGCCCACCCGAGTCTTCGGGTCGAGGCCGGCGAGGCGCTTGTGACCCTTGGCGACAAGTGCGCTGCGCACGTCGGAGCGGCGGCTCACGGCGGCCAGCTTCACGTCCTCGGACAGCTGGTGGGGCAGGGCGTCCATCTGCACTACCGCGACATCGATCTTGCTCTTGCCCAAGGCGTCGAGTATGGCGGCGGCGTCGTTAGCGGCCGTGCGCGGGATCGTCCGCACCGTCAGGTTGAGATCGGGCCACTCCTCGGCAAGCGACTCCATGACCGCGCGGCCGTGGCGAACGGCCAGCGTCCCGTCACGGTTGCCCAACGTGATTCTCGCCATTGGCCTGTTTTATCACAAGAAACGCGCTTGGAAGCTGTGAAAACGCCGTTCCTGACTATAAATCGGCGGCCGGCTCGCTAGGCGGTTGCGGCCAGCGCGCGCCTCAGGGCTTCCACCCTGTCGGTCAGCTCCCAGGGGTACGACGGGTCGCCCATATGCCCGTAGGCGCTGGTCGGCGTGTAGATGGGGCGGCGGAGGTCGAGCTGCTCGATTATCGC
>DASROV010000314.1:0-2503 GCA_035646755.1 Trueperaceae bacterium
CCCTCTCGACCGCCCGCTCGGCCGTCGAGGAAGGCATCGTCGCCGGCGGTGGGGTCACGCTCATCCACGCCGTCGAGGCGGTCAAGAAGGTCGCCGAGAGCCTCGCAGGTGACGAGCGCACGGGCGCCAACATCCTCGTCCGCGCCCTCGAGGAGCCGGCACGCCAGATCGCGGCCAACGCCGGCGCCGAGGGCAGCGTGGTGGTAAACGCCATCCGCAACCGCAACGACGGCAAGTACGGCTATGACGCGGCCACCGACACGTACGTCGATGACATGTTCAAGGCCGGCATCGTCGACCCCGCCAAGGTGACCCGCATCGCCCTGCAGAACGCCGCCTCCATCGGTGGCCTGATGCTCACCACGGAAGTGGTCATCGCCGAGCGCCCCGAGAAGGAAGACAAGTCGCCGCAGATGCCGGGCGGCGACATGGGCGGGATGGATTTCTAGACCCCGACTAGAGCGTTGCGGCCGAGGCCTCCTCAGGAGCCATGCCGGTGACGTAGCAAGGAGAGGAGGCGGGACCGCAGCATTGCGGTTCCGCCTCTTTTCGTTTGCGTCGGCTCTGTGTCAGCTCAGCAGCAAGGACTCGCCCTTCATCTCGGGCGGCTGGGTCAAGCCGAGCAGGGCAAGCACCGTTGGCGCGACGTCACACAGTGCGCCGCCCGAACGCAGGCGCACGCCCTCGAGTGCCGGGTCGTCGCTGACCAGCACGCAGGGGACGGGGTTGGTGGTGTGCGCAGTGTGCGGCTCGCCCGCCGCGGTCAGCATCTGCTCGGCGTTGCCGTGATCGGCGATCACCAGCGCGGCGCCGTGCCTGGCGAGCAACGCCTCGAGCAACCGGCCGAGCCCGGCGTCGACCGCCTCGCAGGCCTTCACGGCGGCGGCTATCACGCCGGTGTGACCGACCATGTCGGGGTTGGCATAGTTGAGCAACACGAAGTCGTCGGCCCGCTCGCGCAATCGCTTCACGGTGGCCTCGGTGAGCGCGGGGGCACTCATCGCCGGCTGCAGGTCGTAGGTCGCGACCTTCGGTGACGGCACCAGCAGCCGCTCCTCGAGGGCGAAAGGCTCCTCGCGCCGCAAGTTGAAGAAGTAGGTGACGTGGGCGTACTTCTCGGTCTCGGCGGTGTGGTACTGGTGCAAGCCGGCGGCGGCGATGACCTCGGAGAGCCCGTTGTCGAGCTCCGGCAACGCGAACGCGAACTTCGCCCCGAGCTCCTTGTCGTACTCCATCAACGAGGCGAACTCCACGCGACGCGTGGCGCAGCGTTCGAAGCCCGCGAAGTCCGGCCCGCCAAGCAGGGCGTGACTGAATTGCCTGGCGCGGTCCGCCCGGAAGTTGAAGAAGACGACGGCGTCACCGTCGTCGATGCGCCCGCCACGCACCGCGGCGGCGGGCTCGTGGTTACCGCCCGCCGCAGCGCCGCTTACTACCTGCGGCGCGCTGGCCACGCCGACGGTCGCCCCCGGCTCGAGCACCAGCGTCGGCACTATGAACTCATCGGTCTCGCCGCGCGCGTACGCAGCCTCGACGGCCTCCAGGGCGCTGGCCGCGACGTGCGGCGCCACGCCGCAGACGATCGCCTCGTAGGCCGCGCGCGTCCGCTCCCAACGCTTGTCGCGGTCCATCGCGTAGTATCGCCCCGTCACGCTGGCGATCCGTGCGTCTATCCCGCTCGCGCGCAACCGCGCCATGGCCTCTTCTACCGTCGCCAGGTAGCCGCGAGCGGCGTCGGGTGGGCTATCGCGCCCGTCGCTGAAGGCGTGCAGCCGTACGCGGCCGACGCCTTCGCGTGCGGCCAGTTCCAACAGCGCCAGCAGGTGACCGAGGTCGCTGTGCACGCCGCCGTCGCTCACCAGCCCGAGCAGGTGCAAGGTGCAAGACTTGCCGGTGCCCGCCGTGCCGGTGCCCGCCGTGCCGGCCGCGCGGTAGGCGTCGAGGAGCACCGGGGAGCGGAAGAAGGAGCCGTCCTCGATGAGCGCGCGGAGGTAGGTGAGGCTCTGCCGCACCACGCGCCCGGCGCCGATGTTCATGTGCCCCACCTCGCTGTTGCCCATCTGCCCAGCTGGCAGGCCGACGGCCTCACCCGAGGCGTTGAGCGTCGTTCGCGGCCTGTGCGCCCAGATGCCGTCGAACACCGGCGTGCGCGCCAACGCGACCGCGTTCCCAGGCCCGTCAGGGGCCAAGCCGAAGCCGTCGAGGATAATCACGGCCACCGGCCGCGTCATCCGTCGGCCCACGAGCCGCCGAGGAAGCGCACGATGCGCTCGTCGAGGACCAAGAGGTCGTCGTCCCCGAGCTGCTCGACGCTCTTGCCGGTGGTAAGCGCGGCACGACAGCGGGCTACCAGCACCAGTTGGCGCTTCAGAGCGGGCTCAGACACCGCCCGCGGCAACAGCTCGTCGAGCGACGCGTCGAGGTATGCGGCCGCGAGCCGCTTGGCCACGGCCACCTCGGCTTCGGACAGCTCAGGATCGCTCGCCCCGGGCATGAGGGCGAG
>DASROV010000315.1:0-2823 GCA_035646755.1 Trueperaceae bacterium
TCACCGCCCCGAGCTCGACGGTAGCGTAAGGGTCGACAAGAGGCGAGTCGAGGATCACGCCGATGGGCTCGGGCAGCTCGGTCGACCAGCGCTCGAGCGCCTCGAGCGCGACCGCCCCTCCCATCGACAGGCCGAAGAGGATGACCCGATCGGCGCCGCGCTCGGCCAACAGCTTGGCGCCGACCACGGCGTCTCGCCACTCGCTGGCGCCGTAGTGGTAGAGGCCATCGCTGCTCGCCGCCGACTCGTCGTGGTTGCGGTAGGCAAGCGCCAGCACGTCGAGCCCGAGCTCGTGCAGCGGCTGAATCATGCGCAGCGTCTCGATGAGCTCGCCGCGGCGGCGGCCGTGCAGCAACAGCACTGCCGTGCGGCCGCCTCCTGGCACGTACCAGGCGCGCAGGCTTCCCTGGTCGCCCGCTAGCGCTAGCTCCTCGTAGTCGATGCCGAAGTCGGCGCGCGGGTTACGGCGGTAGACGAAGTTGTCGATGCGGGCGGGCGTGCCCGCGGCGGGGACTGCACCTTCGACGACGGTGACGGCCCTGATGACGTCAGCGGTTGCGGCGTCAGCGGAAGGGTCGCCAGCGGTAGCGCCGCCCGCCCGGGCGGCAGCGCTCAACTGGCTCCCGAGCAGGCCGTAACCGCCCTCCCAGAGCAAGCCATAGGTGCCGTCCACCAGGGTGTTGGCGTGTTGGTTGGGGTCCTCGAGCACCGGCAAAGTGACCGCGAGCGCCTCGCGTGGCGCGGCTGCGGGACCGGCGGGCGCAGGGCCAGCGCCACCGCCAATCGGCTCTAGCGGCTCGACCGCGAGGATCTCGAACTCGGGCATGAGCGAATACGGGACGGGCACGATCACTCGGCTCGACAGCACCCAGCCGAGGCCGAACAACGCGGCCAGGACGAGCAGCACCACGACCAGGGTGAGGAATAGGGCGACGATCACCGCGCGCGGCATGGGCCTCTGGGTCGCGACAAGCGTGCGCCTATCACCAGACAACGCTGCCGTAGGTGTCGTCGCGGTCGGGGCTCGTGGAGAACATCGCCACTGGGGTCGCGGTCACCTCTTCGATGAGCTCCAGGTACGCGACCACCTCGCGCGGCAAGGCGTCGCGGCTGCCGAGCCCGCGCAGGTCGCCCCAACCGGCCACCTCTCGGTAGCGAGGTCGACCGACCTCGTCGTAACCGACGCAGACCTTGATCTCATCGAGACCAGACAGCACGTCGAGCTTGGTGACGACCAAGCCGTCGAAGCCGTTGAGCTCGCAGGCGTAACGCAGCTGCGCGAGGTCCAGCCAACCGACGCGGCGGGCCCTGCCGGTCGTGGTGCCGTACTCGTCCCACTGGTTCGAGCCGCTGCCTCGCAACCGCAGTGCCGTGGCCTCGTCCTCGATCTCGGTCGGGAACGGCCCGTGGCCGACGCGCGTGGTGAAAGCCTTGACGACGCCGTAGACCTTGTCGAGGGCTCGGTGGCTAACGCCGGCGCCGACAAGGATGCCGCCGACGGTCGGATGTGAGCTCGTGACGTACGGGTAGGTGCCGTAGGTGACGTCCAGCATCGTTCCCTGGCCGCCCTCGAACATCACCCGCTGGCCGTCGGCCAGCGCCAGCCTGGTGAGCTCGCCGGTGTCGCGCACCAGCGGAGCCAACCGCTGGCGAACCTCGTCGAGTTGCGCCAGCGCCTCGTCGACGTCGGTCCAGCCGACCCGTGCGGTCGAGTTCGGCTTTGCCTCGAGCAGATGTCCAAGGCGCTCGCGCAACACGGCCTCGTCGATTAGGTCACCGGCCCTCAGCCCGACACGGCGAGCCTTATCTGAGTACGCCGGGCCAATCCCGCGCCCGGTGGTGCCGACGAAGCCGCCGCCCTCGTCATTCTTCTTGTGGTGGGGAAGCACCAGGTGGGCTTCGTGCGATAGCCACACAGCCCCGGGGTCACGGCGGAGGGAGAGCGTGTCAAGCTCCTCCAGCAGCGCCCATGGGTCGATTACCATCCCGCCACCGAGGACGGAGACCGGGCGCTCATGGAGGGTGCCACACGGTAGGTGGTGGAGCTTGTAGATCTCGGCGCCGACGACCACCGTGTGACCGGCGTTCGCCCCGCCCGAGTAGCGCACGACGACGTCGGCGTCGTGAGCGAGCGCGTCGACGACCTTGCCCTTGCCCTCGTCACCCCACTGCGCCCCGATTATCGCGATGCCCGGCACTCACGCCTCCCATGACCGCCACCAGCGGCCGTGCCAAGAGTAACCTGTCGCCATGACCAGCCAGCCAGCGGGCGTCCGCCCCACCGTACTGTTGACGACAAGCACCGTTCCACGCACCAGCTCACTGCGCCGCGACGACGCCATGACCGGCCGCAACTACTCCGAGGCCGTGTTCGAGGCCGGTGGTTTGCCCCTCATGGTAGCGAACCTCGACCCCAGCCTGGCTGCGGGTTACGCCGCCGTGGCCGACGCCCTGCTGCTTACCGGCGGGGGCGACGCCGACCCCGCCCGCTTCGGCGCCGCGCCCGATAGGGACCTCGGCTCCGTCGACCCAGAACGCGACGCGTTCGAACTTGAGCTCTACCGCGCTTTCCGCGAGGCCGGCAAACCAGTGCTCGGCGTCTGCCGCGGCGTCCAGCTGATAAACGTCGCGCACGGCGGCACGCTCCACCAGCACTTGCCGTCGGTGGCGGCCACCTGGCAGCACGACCAGCGCGACTACCGCGGGCTGCCGTCGCACGCCGTCGAGCTCGAGCCGGGCAGCCGCTTGGCGCGCGCTTTCGGCACCCCGACTGTCCGGACCAACAGCTACCACCACCAGGCCGTAAACGAGGTGGGTTCCGGC
>DASROV010000316.1:0-5120 GCA_035646755.1 Trueperaceae bacterium
GTGCAGACCGTCGGCCGCCTCGGGATCGAGGGCCTCGAAGCGGAGTTGTTACCGCTCGTCGACGACCCGCATGAACGGGTGCGAGCAGCGGCCGAGTTGGCGTTGAGGCGCACTGCCACGGCTAACTGAAGCACTAGTACCCCATTTCAACCGGGCAGGTTGCCCCGCTCAGGCTCGTCAGAACGGGTTCCTACTGAGACAGGCTTGCAATATATTAGCGAATGCTAATATGATGCCAGACGCGCGTCTGCGCTCGCGAGTAGAGGCGGGCACGCGGCCGCAAGAGAGGAGCAGCGATGGCCTTCAACCTCGAGAACCACCTCAAGAAGATGACGCGGAGGGTATCTACCGGTGAGCGGGAGGGCCAAACGACGGTCATCGTCCACGCGGCGCGCATCTACCCGACGACCGCCCTCGACCTGTGGGACGCACTGACCAGTCCCGAACGCCTCTCGCGGTGGTTCTTGCCCGTGTCCGGTGAGTTGCGCCCGGGCGGTAGGTACCAGTTCGTGGGCAACGCCGGCGGCACAATCAACGAGTGTGAGCCACCCGAGAAGATCGGCGCCACCTGGGAGTATGGCGGCGGCGTCAGTTGGCTCTCGCTCCGCCTGCTACCGGAGAGCGACGGCACGCGGCTCGAGCTCGAACACGAGGCGCACATCATCCCGGAGTTCACCGACAGGTTCGGGCCGGGCGCGGTCGGGGTCGGCTGGGACATGGGCTTCATGGGCCTGGCACGCCACCTCGAAGATCCCGCTGCCTTCCCGACGACTCCGGAAGTCGACGGCTGGTCGTCCTCCCCCGAAGCGATGGATTTCTACCGCGTCACCAGCGACGCCTGGGGCAAGGCTGACCTGGGGGTCGGCACCGCGCCCGAGGCCGCGAACGCGGCGGCCGAGGCCACCAGGGCCTTCTACTCTGGTGAGTTGGGCCCGATGGATGCCGGTTCGGGCGGGGAAGCCGTGGAGCCGGGAGCCTAAGGGCATGCACCCGTTCGCCGTGTTGGCTGACCCTGTACGTAGACGCATCGTCGAGCTGCTCGCGTCGGGCGAGCAGTCGTCTGGGCAGGTCGTCGACAAGGTCGGGCCCGAGTTTGAGATCACGCAGTCGGCCGTCTCGCAGCAGTTGCAGACCTTGCGGGAGCACGGCTTCGCACGCGTGAGGGCCGAGGGCCGTCGCCGCCTCTATACGCTCGACCCGGCGCCGTTCATGGCGCTTGACGCCTGGATCGCCCACTACCGGGCGTTCTGGGAAGGTGCGCTCGACGACCTAGGAGAGGAGATCGAGGCGTCCAAAGCAGAGCATGTCAAGCGTAAGGGTCTGGCTAACTAAGCAAGCTCGCTAGGCAAGATCACTAGCCAAGCTCGCTAGGCAAGATCACTAGGCAGCTCACTAAGCGGGCTCACGGTCATAACCGGCGCAGCTTCCATACCTGCTCGCTCGGGTAGTCGTGGGCCCAAGCCTGCGGGACCGCGAACGGCGTGCTGTCGCCGCGCGCGGCGGGCCGCGGCTCCAGGTAATCTTCGACGGCGAAGCCCACCTCACGGAACAGCGCGAACCACTTCGACAACGGGAGGTTGAACTCGATGCCGCCAGGGTCGACTTCGACCTCACGCCAGTCGAGACGGTGGAGCCCGAAGTACGGTCGCACCAGCAGCGTACTTACCGGGCTGCCGTCGAGGGGGCTGCACACCCCGACCAACGGGTGGTTGCCGAGGAACACCAGCTCGCCGCCGGGCTTGAGGATGCGGTGCGCCTCCGGGATCCAGCGATAGGGATCGCACCAGATGGCCGCGCCGTACTCGCTGATGGCGAAGTCGAAGGCGGCGTCGGCGAACGGGGTGTCTTTGGCGTTGCCGTGGAGGAGTTCGAGCCTTACTGAGTGTTCGGCGGCAAGCCGGCGCGCGGTTGCCAACTGGTTCGCCGAGTTGTCGATGCCGGTGACGTCGGCTCCCCGCCTGGCCATCCAGGCCGAGACGTAAGCTGTGCCGCAGCCGAGCTCGACGGCCTTCATGCCTTTCATGTCGCTTGGCAATAGGCTCAACTCGGATTCGGCCACGCCCCACACACCCCAGGTGGGCTCCGCCTGCCGCCACGAGCGCTCACCCGCCGCGACCCACTCATGCGCGTTGGCGTCCCATTGCCGCCTGTTCTCCTTGACGTGCTCGGGGAGGACTTCGTTTCGTTCCATGGGAGGGATGCTACTCCTCCGGCATCCTTATGCGAACAGCGGCGCCATCTCCTCGTCGCGCACCAGCGCGGCCATCGCTTCGTCGCTAGGGCGCCTCTCGAAGCGTGCTGCCTCGTCGAGCACCCGCGGCAGGAGGTCGACGTCACCCACGGTGTTGAGGAAGAACCCCTCCCGCCCCATGACCCAGTGCACCGCCAGGCCGATCGCGTGCGGATCCTCAAGGGGCTGATACCACGTGGAGCGATCCTGCAGCCGGTCGCCCCACGGCCGGCGCGTGACGGCCTTGATCGTCTGAACCGCGACGCCGCGCTCGTTGCACACCCCGGCCAGAGCCTCGAACTCGGCTGCGTAAGCTTGGTTCTGCATCATCACGAAGCTGAACGGCAGCAGCACGGAATCGAACGAGAATCGCTCGAGGCTGGCGCGATGACGCGCGGCCACCTCGAGGCCGTGTCCCGTGATGCCGATAAAGCGGATCAGCCCCTCTTCCCGCGCGGTCACCGCCGCTTCGAGGGCGCCACCCGGGCCGAGCGCGACCTCCCACTCGGCCGCGTCTACCAGGTTGTGAAGCTGCCACAGGTCGACGTGGTCGGTACGTAGGCGCTCCAACGAACGGTGCAGTTCGTCGAGTGCGGCGTCCTTTAGGCGCTCGCCGGTCTTGGTCGCCAGGAACACCTCGGAGCGGTGGCGCTCCAGCCACGGCCCTAGCCGAAGCTCCGAGTCGCCGTAAGAGGCCGCGGTGTCGAAGTGATTCACACCGTGTGCGAGCACGGTCTCGACGGCTTCATCGGCCCGCGCCTGCGTCACGTCGGATAGGGCGGCCGCGCCGAAGATCGCCCGGCTGCTCTGGTGTCCTGTGGTGCCGAAAGGTGCTTTGTCCATCCTCCGCGCCCGCCTCCCCTGCCGGCCTGTTCGGTCCCGGCGCCAAGCTCAACTCGCTGGCCAGGGCAACTGCACACCATCGAGACGTCCTGCGAGGGCCCTAACGTAGCGCGCGACCGAGCGCTCCATCACCGCTTCCGCCCCCTCCTCGATGACGCGGCCCCACCAGCCGTCGTGGATGCGGTCGTAGCGGAAGCGCGCGACGGCGGCGGCGATCCGCTCCACCTCGCGCCCAGGCAGGGGAATCAGGTTGGGGTAGGAGTAGAGGAACGCAACGTGGCTGCGGTCGGGTATGACCCTGACGATGTCGCCTGTCAAAAGCTCGCCGCGTCCCCCGGCTCCGGCTGGCCAATGCAGCACCGTGCCGCCGGCAAAGTGGCCGCCGGCGCGCACCAACGTTAGGTCGCCGAACGGGGAGAGCGTCTCGCCCGTCCAGAAGCGAAGGTGCGGGCCGGGCTCGGCGACGTGCCTACAGTCGGCGTCGTGGAGAATTACCTCGGCTCCGAACGCCGCCGCGAAGCGGGCCGCGCCGGTGTAGAAGTGCGGATGGCTGACGGCCACGGCCCGCACGCCGCCCAGCTCCTCGAGGCGGGCGATGGCGCCCGGAGTCAGCAGGGGCACGCAGTCCCACAGCAGGTTGCCTTCCTCGGTACGCACGAGCAGAGCCCGTTGACCGATGGCGAAGGTCGGTTCGACGCCAACGCCCCAGAGGTCCACCTCGACCTCCTCGATGCGATTAGCGTGGCTGGCGGCGAGGTCGGCGTAGCTCAACCACCGTTGGCCATCGAGCGGTACGTACTGTCGCGGCTCGTCGCAGATAGGGCAGAGCGCGGGCGGCGGCGAGCCGCCAGGCAGGTGAGCGCCGCAGGTGACGCAGACGTGGGCGATAGGCATGGGTCGCATCCTAAACGTGAGGCGAGGCCGGACCGGGCCGGCGGCCACGCGCCGCGGCGGTGCGGCGCGTCGGCAGCGCCGACTCGGCGCTCAGCCGACCGCCAACGCGGCGACTATCGCTTCGCCGAGCTCGACAGGGCGCGTGAACTGCGGCCAGTGTCCGGTCGGGAGATCGACGAACTCGACACCACGGATGCGGGCGAGCTCGGCCACGTACGGATGGCCCTGTGCCAGCCACTCCTTGATGACCGCGCTGGGGAACTCGCAGGCGATGATCGTCACCGGCACGTCGTAGCGGCGTGGGTCGCTCAGCCGCTGGAGGTCGGTGGCGACGCGCGCGGGCTGCGGCACGGCGCGCTCGCGGAAGGTGGCCCGCAGGCTCTCGCCGAGGTCGCGCAGGTCGTCCTCGCTGAACTCGCTCCACGCGGGCAACGGGATCTCGCCGTTGGTAGTCTTCAGCTCCGCGTTTATCGCCGCGCCGTCGCCAAGAGGTCCTGAGTCCACGTAGATGGCGCGGGCGACGCGCTCGGGACGAGCGTCGACGGCGGCGTGGATTATCGCGCCGCCGCCGCTGTGGCCGATTAGAGCATTGGGGCCGGGGAGGGCGTCCAGCTGCGCCACCACGGCGTCGACGTGGTCGCGCAGGGTGATTCCGCTACGCTCCGTGTCACGGTTTTCCAAGCCGGGCAGCGTGAGCGGGAACGGCCGGTGGCCGGCCTCCAGCAACGCTGGCAGTACGGCGTCCCACGACCAGGCACCCAGCCAGAAACCAGGGACAAGGACAACGTCCATTAGCGGAACTCTACGTCATCGATCTGGAATGAGAACTCGCCGGGCTGGCCGGCGGAGAAGATCACTGCCATCAAACCGCTCACGTCGCAGCCGCCGACCTCACCGAGCGCGACGTCGTACTCCTGCCACTCGGCGGCGGTCTCGAACGAAGTTTCGGCCGGAACTTGACCGAGATTCTGGCAGAACAGCTGGATGCGGTATGGGTCGCCTTCGCCCTTGGCCCAAAAGTGCAGGTTGGGTTTGCTGGAGAGGTCAGCAGGGCCGAACGGCTGGGCGCCCGGCATGAACATCGTTCCAGCCCACGGGAAGCCGAACGCGGTACCGACCTCGCCCGAGACCAGCAACGAGGACTCGCTGTCGT
>DASROV010000317.1:0-2457 GCA_035646755.1 Trueperaceae bacterium
CATATATACCTTGCGTTATTTCTATATGTGTGATAATATGTCGCTCACGCATGCTGACGGCGCCGTCGGGGGCGTTCGCTCGGGTCTGACCCGAGCGACGAAAGTCGAAAGGGGATCTCATGTCCTCACGCTCGTCTTCCCTCGTTGCCATAGTCACGCCGCTTGTCAACGCCCGCAGAGCGCTGTTGCTACTCGGCCTCGGCCTGTTGGTCGCCGGAGCACTCTCCCAGGCGAAGGCACAAGACCTCAGCGTCGCCCCTCCGCCCGCCCCGTACGTCGGCGTGGCCGAGATCCTTCCTCTCCCCGAGTTCATCCCGGGTGCCGGCGCCCTCTACATCGATCCGGCCAACGCGCCGGTCGGACCCTGGCTGTCTTACGGTGCCGACGGCAACCTGCTCGAAGTGCTGTTCATGGTGCCGTTGAGCGCGATGACTGCCTCCGAGAACTGGGACAACCTGGCCACCGGCCTGCTTGCCCAGATCGGCACCGCGGTCGACCACGTCGACGTCTCTTACAACGGCGGTCACTCCGGCATGGCGGAGCCGCACTATCACATCCGACTGGTATTGGTAGACGACGCCACGCAGCAGGCCGGCCTCACGCAGTAGTTCCGCGACGCAAGACTGGAGTTCCAGCGCGAAGGTCCGTGGTCACTACTCAGTGGCCACGGTCCTTCGCGCTTCACGCCTTGCGCCTCGCCAACTGAGCGCCCCGAACCAGGCCCCGAGCATGACGAACGCGGCGCCGACAACGGCGCCAGCGGTAATGGGTACGCTCGCGATGGCCGCCTCGAGCAGCAGAGTGACGATGGGCACGAGCACCAGCACGTAGGCCGAGGCCGAGGGCGACCAGCGCCGTATCAGCAGCAACGTCAACGCGAACAGGCCGACCGAGCCGAGCGTCACGAGATACAACAGCGCCAGGCGGGCTTCGGGCAGTGACGGCCATACCCAGGGCTCACCTAGGGCGAGCGAGAGCAACAGCAGCAGCACGGCTCCCACGCCCATGCCGAGCGAGTTGGTTACCGCCGGCGAGAACCCTGCGATGCGCTTGCCGAGGATGATGCTCTGGGCGATCGTCGCCGCGGCGAGCACCAGCGTGAGCAACGCCAACGGCGTGCCGCTGAACGGTGTGGAGGACAGCGCTAGCCAAGCGATGCCGACGATCGCGAGCACCGCTCCTACGAGCGCCCGCGGGTGCAAGCGTTCCAGCCCCTGCGCCGCGGCAAATAGCAACGTGAACAGCGGCACCGCAGCCATGACCACGGTGGCGGTGCCGGCCGTGACGTGCAGCAACGACCAGTACATCAGGGCGAAGAAGACGCCGAAGTTGAGAAGCCCGTAGAGAACCGTCGTCCGGCGAGCCTGGCCGCGCGGCCGTTTGGCAGCCATGGACGCGGCGATGAGGGTGAAGATCAAGGCCGCCAACGCGAACCGCAGGCCCGCCCCCCACATCGGCGCCAGCTCGAGGTTGCTGTAGCGCACCGCGATGAAGTTGCCCGACGCCAAGACCACGCAGCCGAGGAACAGCAGCCACGTGACCAAGTCGAAGCGACCGCGCGCGCCGCTCGGGCCCGTGCTCATGCCAGAGGATGCGCCGCTCGACCGCGCGCGTCAAGTCACACTTGCCTGACCCCCTCTGATCAGCTCGATCTCAGGCGTGCTGCCCGGCGTGTACTCCTTCGACGATCTCTTCCAGTAGCTTGTCGACGAAGGCGGGCAGATCGGCGGGCTTGCGACTGGTGATCAGCCCCTTGTCGACCACTACCTCCTCGTCGACCCAGTTGCCACCGGCGTTGCGGATGTCGGTGGCCAGCGACGGGTACGACGTGAGCCTGCGCCCCTCGACGACGCCCGCCTCGACCAGCAGCCAAGGGCCGTGGCAGATCGCGGCGACCGGCTTGCCGGCGGCGAAGAACGCCTTGACGAACTTCACGGCCGCGGGGTCGTTGCGCAGACGGTCGGCGCCCACCGTGCCGCCCGGCACGACCACGGCGTCGTAGTCCTCTGCCTTGGCGTCGGCGAACGCCAGGTCGGCCTCCATCTCGCCGCCCGGCTCGAGATCGTGGTTGTTGGTGCTCACCTTGCCCGCCTTCATGCTCACCAGCGTGGTGTCACCGCCCGCTTCGAGGACACCGCGAACGGGGTCGACCAGCTCGATATGCTCGGTGCCCTTGTCGGCTACCAGGAACGCCACGTGCTTGCCGCTAAGGTCGTGCGCCATGGGGACCTCCTTCAGTGCCTAGGTCCCGCGAATGTAGGTGAGTCGTCGATGAAAAGGGTGGGCGCCGAGCAAACTGTGCTCGCAGTCACGATTCCGTTGGGCGGATTCGGGTTGTATCACAGCGTCACCCGACAACAACACCTCGTTGGGCGGCGGCCGTTCCTGACCATCACCCACGCTAGGAGTACAACCCGTGAACCGAAGAGAACGCCGTCTCCATCGTCCCTCCCCGCC